>CAXMTO010000440.1:0-18750 GCA_964196355.1 uncultured Myxococcota bacterium | reverse complement strand
CTTGAATGCTCCAGAACGACTACTCACTCTGGATGTGCCTGAGGAAGAGCTTGAACGCCGGCGGACTGAAATTGCCCCGGTGGCTGACACTTCCGGGATGCGCGGCTATCTGCGCATGTTTCACGACCATGTGACCCAGGCCAACAGTGGCTGTGATTTTGATTTTCTGACGTCCGGAAAGGCTGAAAGGCAGGTGCCTTAAAACTAGATATGTAATCATCTCTGCTGGTGAGAAATCCTGGCTAAGCAAATTAACCTATCACCTTTCTGTCATAATTTTCAATCAATTTTGTTCCGATCTCCAGAAGCTATTGGAACAAGTACACAGTCTCCATAAAAATTCCCGATAAAAATGCTTCGATGTTTCCGGTTGAGTTTTTTCCTGTTGAGGTTTTTCCTTGACAAAGAAAGACCATGTACAGTACACTAGTAACATTGTTACTGATAAACTAGTGGTGCGATCTTTTATCAACATTTTAATACGTAATTCCAACGATATAACAAATGTAATAAAAAAATAAGCAGCATGTTGCTTTTACGAGTTCATCTTCTTTAATTTTGGTGAGAAAAACATGGTCTTAACAGAACTCTTATCCAAATTCGCAGACCCGGAAGTTATCCATACCCTCTCTGTCACTGATAAACTTATTGCTGGTCTGGTGGCAACCATCCTTGGAATGGGAATCACATTTACGGCCCTCATTATTTTACAGCTGGTCATTGTCTTGATGGACAAACTGTCAAAACGACCGACAAAAACCTGTCCAGCAGCGTTGCAATCGGCCAAATCAGCTACTCCACTTTCGGAACCGGTCCCTTCAGTCAATACCGAACTGATTGCCGTTATAAGCTCTGTAATAGCGCTGCAAATGAAAACACCTGTGAGCAATATTGTTATCAGCAACATCGAAAAAATCGACAACCCGTCATCGGCCTGGAAGAGGGCTGGAATTATCGAACAGATGAATAGCAGGTTTTAACCATCACGGAGATCTCCACCATGAAAATGTTCAGAGTAGTTGTAAACGGAAACGAGTATAAGGTCGGTATCGAAGAACTGCCTGAAGAAAATTCCGCAGAACTCACTCAGATAACGCCCATTACAACTGCGATTCCACCGAGTCCACCGGCCCAGCAAAGAGAAACTCAACAGATTTTACAACAGGCTGAACAACCAACGAAAGATATGAGTAACACAGGAGAAAATGTGACGGCACCAATACCCGGCACAATCATCTCAGTTGCTGTAACTGCTGGCACTGTTGTGTCAAAAGGGCAAACCCTTCTGATACTTGAGGCTATGAAGATGGAAAACGAGATTAAGGCTCCCCTGGATGGCACCATAAAGGACATCAGGGTCGGTCAGGGAACATCAGTTAATGCTGGAGATATTCTGGTAGTGCTGGCGTCATAAAACAGAGGTAACTGATATGCTGGATCTATTTCTTAATTTTCTCAGAAGCACTGGTTTTTTCGGCCTCACCTTTGGTTCTATTGCGATGGTCGGTGTAGCCTGCCTCCTGCTCTATCTGGCGATTGTAAAAAAATTTGAGCCGCTGCTCCTTGTCCCAATTGCCTTTGGGGTGCTCCTCACCAACCTCCCTTTTGCCGGGCTTATGGCCGAACCTTTACTGGAAATCAAGGAGGACAGTATCCACACCATCGCACCCGGAGGACTACTCTACTATCTTTTTCAGGGTGACCATCTGGGAATTTTTCCACCACTGATTTTTATGGGAGTTGGAGCGATGACAGACTTTGGCCCCCTAATCGCAAACCCTAAATCCCTTCTCCTTGGCGCAGCTGCACAATTTGGCATCTTTATCACCTTTATGGGTGCTATCGGATCAGGACTTTTTACGGCACAGGAAGCAGCTTCGATCGGGATCATTGGCGGTGCAGATGGACCGACGGCGATCTTTCTTTCATCAAAGCTGGCCCCGCATCTCCTTGGCCCCATTGCCATAGCAGCATACTCATACATGGCCCTCGTTCCCATAATCCAGCCCCCGATCATGCGCTGTCTGACCACAAAGAAAGAGCGTGCCATCAGAATGACTCAACTCCGTGAGGTAAGCCGTCAAGAAAAAATACTTTTTCCCGTTATAGTTACCATTCTGGTATCACTTATAGTTCCGCCCGCCGCCACACTCATTGGGATGCTCATGCTTGGCAACCTGTTCAGGGAATGCGGGGTCGTAGCCCGACTCGAAGATACTGCGAAAAATGCCATGATCAACATTATTACCATCTTTCTGGGAGTAACTGTTGGGGCCACCGCAACCGCCGAACAATTTCTAAAGATTGAAACTCTGGCCATACTCTCACTTGGTGTCATTGCCTTTGGAATCGGCACAGCATCAGGAGTACTTCTGGCAAAGTTGATGAACAGAGTAATGAATGTAAACATAAATCCCCTTATCGGCTCCGCGGGCGTTTCAGCTGTGCCCATGGCAGCAAGAGTTTCCCAAGTCGTTGGGCAAAAAGAAGACCCTGATAATTTTCTCCTTATGCATGCAATGGGACCAAACGTTGCTGGGGTCATTGGATCCGCAGTATCCGCCGGTGTTCTGCTTTCGCTGTTTGGCAACTGAACCTTCTATCAGACAACAGGACACGTAAAGTTAATTTAATGTTCGCACAAAACAATTACATAATAGTGCTTTTTACTTGATAATCATACACTTTTACATTAAACAAGATGATGTAACATTGTTCTTCCAAGGACAATCATACTCACAAAAAAGGGCATCAAGAGGCGCCATTTCAATCAGTTAAACCTAAAAGAGTAACAATGTTAGATGACTTAAACAAAGATATCCACGCGCGACTTGAACGGGCCGTGTTGGATATTTTCTCCAGCTCAGATTTCCATAAAGCATCCATTCGCGACATTGCAAATAATGCGGGTGTCAGCTTTACAACAATCTATAAGCACTACGGAAGCAAAGAACGTCTTGTTTTCGCCTTCGTTGATATCTGGATGGGTAAATTAACGGACCGCATCATAGATCACCTCCATGGAATAGAGAACCTGAAGGAAAAACTTCGAAAAGTTTTCTGGCTTCAGCTTGACTACTACGAACGTCATGAAGGGTTGGGAAGAATTGTGTTTATGACCTTGCCAATGAAAACCTGGATGGTTGATGAAACATTCGCTCAACCCAGAATGATGTCACTCATGATCGATGTACTCCGCCAGGGACAGCAAGAAGGCGTACTTAATCCCGATGTTCGGGCAGGAGTCTTGCTTGATTTCTTAATGGGATTCGTACAGCGCAGTTTTTTTATGTGGATTCTGCGTGGCAAAAAAGAAAACCTGGCCGATCAGGCCAATGTCATGTTTGAAATGGTTTGGCAGGGAATGGTAATTCCTCCCAAAAAATAGCATACATTTCTTTCTCGAATGCCGGGTAATGTACACAGCCATAGAAACGGTTACAGAACATTAACTTTCACCCTTTTAGAGGTATAAGCGATGGAGATTCTCAAAATAGACCACCTGGGAATAGCTGTAAACAGTATCGATGACGGTAAAAATTTCTGGTCCGATGTTCTCGGTCTCAAGTTTGAAAGTACAGAAACAGTCGAGACCCAAAAGGTGACGACCGCTTTTTTCCCGGTTGGTGAAAGTGAGGTAGAACTTCTCGAGTCTACTTCCAAAGATGGTCCGATCGCCAAATATATTGAAAAGAGAGGCCAGGGATTTCAACACGTGGCCTTCCGGGTAGCTAACCTGGAAGAATCACTCAAGGAGTTGAAAGAAAAAGGTATTCAGCTTATTGATCAGGAACCGAGAGTTGGTGCCGGCGGGGCTAAAATTGCCTTTTTGCACCCTAAAGCTACAGGCGGAGTGCTTGTAGAACTGTGTGAGCGATCATAACTATTTCCGCCCCAATGCTTGCCAGGAATATTTCATTATTTATAAGGAAAAAATCATGTCAGAACATCCACAATTAGATGAATGGAAAGAACTCGCAGCAAAACAGATGAAAGGAAAACCGGTGGAATCTCTTGACTGGATGACTCCTGAAGGATTTAAGGTCAAACCGTTATACACAGCTGAAGACCTTGAAAACATGGATTCTAATACTCTTCCGGGGATGGAACCGTACTTACGCGGGCCCATGGCCACAATGTACGCAGGAAGGCCGTGGACAATCAGACAATATGCGGGTTTTTCGACAGCAAAAGAATCAAATGCTTTCTACCACCAGGGGCTGGCAGCAGGACAAAAAGGACTTTCTGTCGCTTTTGATCTTGCTACACACCGCGGTTACGACTCTGACCATCCGCGGGTTTCGGGTGACATCGGAAAAGCAGGGGTGGCGATCGATTCCGTCGAGGATATGAAAATCCTCTTTGACGGCATCCCTCTTGATCAGATGTCTGTTTCCATGACCATGAACGGGGCAGTAATTCCGATTTTAGCTGGCTATATAGTAGCTGCAGAAGAACAGGGCGTGAGTCATGAGCAGCTATCAGGAACCATACAGAACGATATACTGAAGGAATACCTCACCCGGAACACGTATATTTATCCTCCGGAACCGTCAATGAGAATTGTCTCTGACATTATGTCTTTCTGCTCAAAAAATATGCCCCGGTACAACACCATCAGTATCAGCGGGTACCATATGATGGAGGCAGGTGCTAACAGCGTGCTGCAGACAGCCTTCACCATGGCTGACGGTGTAGAATACGTAAAAGCAGCTATAAAGAGCGGTATGAGCGTTGATGACTTTGCACCGAGACTCTCTTTCTTTTTTGGCATAGGCATGAATTTTTTCATGGACATTGCCATGCTTCGCGCCGCCAGAGTCCTCTGGCACCGGCTGATGAGCCAGTTCAAGCCAAGCAACCCCAAATCATCAATTCTTCGAACCCATTGCCAGACATCCGGCTGGAGTCTTACAGAACAGGATCCATATAATAATGTCATAAGAACAACACTGGAAGCAATGACGTCCGTTCTTGGCGGAACACAATCTCTGCACACCAACTCTTTTGACGAAGCCATAGGCTTGCCGACTGATTTTTCTGCACGAATAGCGAGAAACACTCAGATCATTATCCAGGAGGAGTCTCAAATCTGCCACGTCATTGACCCGCTAGGTGGCTCTTACTACGTTGAATCACTTACCAACAGTATAATTAATGAAGCTCAGAAAATTATTGACGAAATTGAAGAGCAGGGAGGAATGGCGAAGGCTATCGAAACTGGAATGCCAAAGATGCGGATAGAAGAATCGGCGGCACGGAAACAGGCACTGATTGATCAGGGCCTTGATGTTATAGTCGGCGTAAATAAATACAAACTGGCAGATGAAAAGATAGATTTTGATGTACGGGAAGTCCCCTCATCTGTTAAAGACGAGCAAATTGCACGAATTGAAAAGATTAGAGCTACACGTGATAGTGCTGCGGTAGATAAGGCATTGGAAAATCTTACGAATGTGGCGAGAAACGGAGGAAATATCCTCGAAGCTGCCATTCCGGCAGTACGAGCCCGGGCAACAATTGGTGAGGTATCTGATGCAATGGAAACTGTATTTGGTCGATTTGTTGCGACGACCAGATGTATATCCGGAATCTACTCTTCTGAATTCAAAGGAGATAACGAAACCATCGAAAACCTCAAAAAGCGAACAACCACTTTCCTGGCAAAGCAGGGCAGACGCCCGCGTCTTCTCGTCACCAAAATGGGACAGGATGGACACGATCGAGGTTTCAAAGTAGTAGCCAGTGCCTATGCAGATATTGGCTTTGACGTCGATATCTGCCCAATGTTCCAGACTCCTGAAGAGGCTGCGAAAATGGCCATCGAAAACGATGTTCACGTTGTCGGTGTCTCAAGCCTCGCAGCTGGACATAAATCACTTATCCCCTCTCTGATTGAAGAACTCAGGAAAATTGGCGGCGGAGAGATATTCGTAATAGCCGGCGGTATAATCCCTCCTGCCGATTATGCATTTCTCTATGAAGCTGGAGTCAGCGCAATTTTTGGACCGGGAACGCCTATCACCGATTCGGCCGACAAAACAATGCGTCTATTGGAAGAAAAATATCAGTAACCTTCAGGGAGCATGCCAATGGTTCAGCAACACATTCGATGTGATGCTGAATCATTTTCCCCTTACAACAACACCTGTCAACTTCTCACAATGCTAATGAAACCAAATGAGTACGTCGAGGGCGTCCTTAACCGGGATCGTTTCCTTCTGGCAAGAACAATTACTCTCATAGAAAGCACCCTTCCGGCTCACCAGAAACTCGCCAAAGAAATTGTAAACCAGCTGCTGCCACAAACCGGCAGAGCTATTCGAATTGGGATAACAGGGGTGCCGGGGGCTGGAAAGAGTACCTATATTGAGAGTTTTGGCACTATGCTGACAGAAATGGGCCACAGGGTCGCCGTACTCGCGATTGATCCGAGCAGCACTCGGAGCGGAGGCTCCATTCTGGGGGATAAAACCCGTATGGAAAAACTCGCTGTCAACGACAATGCGTTCATCCGCCCCTCACCTTCCAGTGGAACTCTTGGCGGTGTCGGCAGAAAAACCCGTGAAACAATGCTTGTTTGTGAGGCTGCCGGGTATGATGTTGTAATAGTTGAGACGGTGGGGGTTGGTCAGTCAGAAACAACAGTTGCATCGATGGTGGATTTTTTCCTGGTTCTCATGATAGCCGGAGCCGGTGACGAACTGCAGGGAATAAAAAAAGGCGTGCTTGAGGTCGCTGATGCCATAGCCATCAATAAAGCGGATGGAAATAATATAATGCGGGCAAAAATGGCACAAAAAGAGTACCAGGCAGCCTTGCATATGCTCATGCCCGCCAGCCCCAACTGGTCGCCACCGGTTCTCACCTGCAGTTCAACAGAACATACAGGGATAAAAGAAATCTGGAAAACCATTCTCGAACATAAAGAGAAATTGACCAATGCGGGCGAAATGACAGTCAAGAGGAAGAACCAGGATCTCGACTGGATGTCCTTTCTGATGGATGAAGGGCTACGGCAATGGTTTTACACTAATCCACACATAGTGCAGTTATTGCCACAACTTCAGCAGGATGTTGGGGAAGGTCGCATCTCCTCCGCCGCGGCGGCAGACAAACTGCTGGAGCATCTCAATTCAGTGCAATAAGATCCCCGCCAGCAATACTATTTGTACCAATCCATATAACCAACGTATCTATTGGCTGTTCCTTCTATTTTCGTGGAAAGAAGCTCTATGCTGATATCTTTTATTTTTTTTGCGGGCACCCCTCCATATATACAGCCTCCCTCCACATGTGTACCCCGGGTAACAACTGCCCCTGCAGCAATAATACTGTTACTTTCGACAATACAGTCATCCATTACGATTGAACCCATTCCGACGAGCACGTTATCGTGAAGTGTACAGCCATGCACAATCGCGTTATGACCAATTGAGACATTGTTGCCGATATTGGTTGGCGAGATATTCATGGAAACATGGACAACAGCACCATCCTGGATATTAACTCGATTGCCAATTTTAATATAATTAACATCCCCCCTGATGACGACGCTGTACCAGATACTGCACTGATCTCCTATCTCGACATCTCCGATTACAACTGCGTTCTCGGCCAAAAAACAGTTTTCACCCACCTTCGGGGTTTTTCCGTTGAGTTCTTTTAATATCATATTACTACTTAGGAACATTGCGGTTCAAATCAAAAAGCTCATGAGAAATGCAGGTTAAAGCTGGGCACAGCCAAACAACTTTGGCCGTGCCCAAAAGCCGTAATACAGCAGATCAACTGATCACACAGAGAACAGCACCTTTTGCGACACTGTCACCGCTGCCAAATTTTATATCCTTGACGACTCCATCGGATGGCGCTGTCAGAGAATTTTCCATTTTCATAGCCTCAAGGATGATGACTGGATCACCTTTTTGGACAGCATCCCCCTCATTTTTCAAATATTTTATGATCATTCCCGGCATGGGAGCCAGCATAACTGTGCCATCTGCCACCGCAACAGGTGCCGGCTGAGGCTCGGTTGCTGCCGGAGTGGGAGCTGAAGACGCTGGGGCTGCAATCGGCTGAGGTGCCACCGGTGCGGGAATGGCCGAAACTACCTGTGGAACTCCTGTAGGATCAACCTCTACGCTGAAATATTCATTATCAACAAAGACATTGAAGGTCCGCAGTGCTGCAGATTTTTGAGGCTCATTCCCTTTACGTTCAACCAGTTCACCAGCTTTCGCTTTCTTTAACAGCCTCTCTCTCTCGTTGACCTCTTCCATGGTGATTGGTTTCACACTATCCGGAGCCTCAGTTTTCCCGTACTTCCATTCCAGAAATTTTCTGCCGGTAACAGGAAACTGTGCATACAAAATCAGATCATCCATATCAACGGCAAGATCACCAATCTCCGCTTTAGCTTTTTCAAGCTCTGGTTCAAGCACTTCGGCCGGACGACAACTGATTGGCTCTTCTCCACGGGGATACCCTTTTAGTGCCTTTTTCTGTACATCTGGATCTATCGGAATCGCAGTTTTGCCATATAACCCATAACAAAGATCTTTCACCTGCCCCGTAATCATCTTATATCTTTCATCCGGAGTATCGTGAAGGACATTATTTACCGTCTGGACCCCAACGATCTGGCTGGTTGGCGTTACCAGGGGTATCTGCCCCAGATCTTTTCTCACCCGAGGCAATTCTTTATACACCTCATCAATTTTATCCAGTGCGTCCATCTCCCTGAGCTGGTTCACCAGATTCGACAGCATGCCTCCGGGGGTCTGGTGCAGGAGTACATTGATATCAATAATCGAAACCTTCGATTCATCAAGCAGATGCTTATACTTGGGCATCACCTCTTTTTCCAGAATATCATTAATCGCAGCCAGCTTTTTGATATCAAAGCCGGTGTCCCGGTTTGTCCCCAGCAGTGTCATGACAAGAGGTTCCAGCGCTGCATGGGAGGTCCGATAGGCATACGGAGTCATACAGGTATCTATAATATCTATACCCGCCTCAATTGCCTTAAGATGAGTCATCGGAGACATACCTGAAGTAAAGTGACTGTGCAGATGCAGAGGAATACTCACCGCATCTTTTAATGCTTTTACCAGCGAATATGCATCATAAGGCGCCAGGAGACCCGCCATATCCTTAATACAGATTGAATCTGCACCCATCGATTCCAGCGATTTTGCACGATCAACATAATAGGTAAGATTGTAGACATCTCCGCCAAGGCGCGGTTCAGTCAGGGTGTAGCAGATACATCCTTGAAAATGTTTTCCACATTTTTTAATCTCAGAGACCACTGTCTCAAAATTTCGGTAATCATTGAGGGCGTCAAATGTCCGAAAAATATCCATGCCATTCTCAGCGGCCCTGTCCACAAAGGCCAGAGCCAGATCGTCTGCATAGTTCCTGTATCCCACGAGATTCTGAGCACGCAGCAGCATGGAAAACGGTGTTTTTTTGATATAGCGTTTCAATGTACGTAAACGCTCCCAGGGGTCTTCGTTGAGAAACCGGTGCATAGTATCAAAGGTGGCCCCTCCCCAGGTTTCAATAGCCCAGAAACCCACTTCATCCATCATCTCGGCTACCGGGATCATATCTTCAGTACGCCCGCGCGTGGCAAACAAAGACTGGTGTCCGTCACGAATTGACAGATCCATGATCTTAACAGGATTCTCGGCCACAGGTCGGTCAGCAGCATAATCCAATGGAGTTACTTTAACTTGATCGCTCATCTTACATCTCCTCTAACGCAGAAATCTCTTTCGACGCTACCAATCATTAAATATATAATCTATCAAAACCGAATAGCTCTTAACTGTGTCAGCCTCCGCATGGCCATCATTTCCTGACGACCACTGTGCCCCCAGTGACTCAACCCCGCACTCCCGGGTTCCTGCAAAGCCTCTTTTTGTTCACAGGCCGCAACTTCTTCCTGTTCTAGATAGAGGCTGACAGCTGCCAGTGCGGCAGCCATTTTCTTTCTTCTTCCTGCCGTCTCAGCGGTCATATTTCTTCTCTCAGTACATTTGGATAATTCGTTATGCTACAGTGGTATATTACCGTGCTTCTTCATCGGATTTGTGTCACGTTTGTTCTGCAACAGCCTTAATGCCCTGATTATTCTCGAGCGAGTATGAGACGGCTCAATGATGTCGTCTATAAAGCCGCGCTGAGCAGCGATATAAGGGTTTGCAACCTTATCTTGGTATTCTTTTTCCTTTTCAGCAAGAAAACCTGCGGGATCCTCTGCTTTGGCAGCTTCTCTGCCATGAAGTATACCGACTGCCCCCTTAGCACCCATAACCGCGATCTCACCGGTGGGCCAGGAGTAGTTGATATCACCACGCAGATGTTTTGGCGACATGACACAGTATGCACCGCCGTAGGCCTTACGCGTTATTACTGTTACTTTGGGAACGGTCGCCTCTGCAAAAGCATAGAGGATCTTGGCACCATTCCTGATTACACCGCCGTATTCCTGAGCAGTTCCCGGAAGAAATCCAGGGACATCAACGAGAGTAACCACAGGAATGTTAAAACAATCACAAAATCGCACAAATCTGGCACCTTTCACGGATGAGTCAATATCCAGGACTCCAGCCAGATGCGCCGGTTGATTGGCAACTATGCCAACAGCCATACCATTGAAACGGGCAAAACCGACTATTATATTAGGCGCGAAGTTTTCTTTTATCTCAAAGAAGTCTCTGTTATCAACGATATGAAGTATAACCTCCTTCATATCATACGCCGCATTGGGGTTCTCTGGAACTATCCCGTTCAGATCCTCTATCATCCTGTCACTGGAATCAGTACACTCAACAGTGGGTGGATTTTCTAAATTATTCTGGGGAAGAAAAGAGAGAAGCCTGCGTATATAGGTGATCGCATCTTCCTCGGAAACAGCAGCATAATCAGAAACACCGCTCCTGCTTGCGTGCATTGCTGCTCCACCGAGCGCCTCCACCGTTACATCTTCATTGATGGTTGCCTTTACCACCTTTGGGCCAGTCAGGAACATATAGGATTTCTCCTGCACCATCACCACAAAATCTGTTAAAGCGGGTGAATAGACAGCGCCACCTGCGCAGGGCCCAAATATTGATGATATTTGCGGAACAACTCCCGACGCCATCACATTGCGCTGAAAAAGCTCAGAAAATCCAGCCAGGCTCCCGATCCCTTCCTGAATTCGTGCTCCTCCGGAATCGTTCAAACCAATCACCGGAGAACCATTCTTCATGGCCAGATCCAAAAGTTTACAAATCTTTTCTGATTGCGTTTCGGAAAGAGATCCGCCAAGAACTGTAAAGTCCTGGGCAAAAACATAGACTGTTCTTCCATCCACTGTACCATGTCCAGTGACAACACCATCACCTGGATATATCTGCTTTTCCATGCCAAAATCAGAGCATCTGTGGACTTTAAACATGTCAAATTCTTCAAAAGAGCCTTTATCCAGCAGGAGATCAATACGTTCTCTTGCTGTCATACTGCCTTTTGCGTGCTGCCTGTCTATTCTCTCCTGACCACCTCCGAGTTTCGCTTTTTCCTTAAGCGCTCTCAAGTGATCCAATCGGTCGTTCATTTTCATATTCTCTCCTTAAGACGAGCACCCCACAAGGGGGTATAAGTACCTTGGTGGCATATGTAACAGCTTAATTTCAAAATACATTCCACAGTTTCTTGTTTTTTATTGCAGTTTTTCTGGAGTAAGGTACTAAATCCTGCCTTGCACTAAATCTTCAAACCGGCCCGCATTTCTTCATGAACATTTTGTATCCAGTGGCTACAATTTAACTACTCTTTCAAGAGTGATAATTGACACGCGGGCCAGCAGTATTCCATCATGAAAACACTTCTTCACAGAGTCTTCCCAGAGAACCCAGATCACTGCACACATAAATTCCACTTTCCTTCATTGCTGCAATTTTGGCCTCTGCAGTCCCCTGACCGCCACTCACAATAGCCCCCGCATGCCCCATTCGACGCCCGGGAGGCGCAGTAATACCGGCGATAAACCCAACAACGGGCTTTTTCATATTTGCTTTGATCCATGCAGCTGCCTGTTCTTCGGCATTACCACCAATTTCACCAACCATCACCACTGCTTCGGTAGCAGAATCATCATTGAATGCTTTAAGGCAGTCAAGAAAACCAGTTCCATTTACAGGGTCACCGCCTATCCCAATACACGTCGTCTGCCCTAAACCCACTCCTGACAATTGATGCACCACTTCATAAGTAAGTGTTCCTGAACGAGATACAACCCCCACGGGTCCACCTGGGGTATGAATAGCTCCCGGCATGATACCGATTTTGCACTCACCAGGGGTTATTATACCCGGGCAGTTAGGACCAATAAGCCGTGTATCTTTCATAGCCAGATAGTTTTTGACCCTGAGCATATCCATTACAGGAATTCCCTCGGTGATACAGACAACCAATTCCACCTCAGCATCTATCGCTTCAAGAATAGCATCAGCGGCAAAAGGAGGCGGCACCAAAATCATTGAAGCGGTTGCCCCGGTCTTCTCTTTTGCCTCCTGAACAGTATTAAATACGGGCACTCCATCCATAAATTGGCCGCCTTTACCGGGGGTCACCCCGGCGACGACCTGTGTTCCATATTCAATGCACTGCTGGGTGTGAAACTGTCCTTCCTTACCTGTTATGCCCTGAACTAAAACACGCGTTTGGGAATCAACTAAGATGCTCATTTTTTTCCTTTAAAATATTTATTCTAACACCGACAAATGGCAAAAACCCAGATTTTGCTCTGGGTTAATCTACAATCCCGGCGATTTTCTCTGCTGCATCAGCAAGATCATTTGCACTAATAAGTTTCAGGCCTGATTCGGCTAAAATCCTCCTGCCCTCCTCTACATTTGTACCTTCCATGCGGACAACTACCGGCACCGAGAGCTTCACCTTTTCAGCCGCCTGAACGACACCCTGGGCCAGCACGTCACATCTGAGAATTCCTCCAAAAATGTTTATGAGAATACCCTTAACCTTGGGGTCACTCAGGATGAGACGGAAACCGTTTTCAACCATTTCTGCATTGGCACCACCACCGACATCAAGAAAGTTCGCAGGTTCAGCACCTGCCTGTTTAATAATATCCATTGTCGCCATAGCCAGTCCGGCCCCGTTTACCATATTTCCGACATTACCATCCAGATTTATATAATTGAGGTTATATTTCGCTGCTTCCAATTCAGTCGGATCATCTTCATTTGGATCGTGCATCTCTGTAACATCTGGGTGCCTGTAGAGAGCATTGGAGTCAATATCCATCTTCGCATCAAGAGCCACGATCGCATTCTCATCAGTAACAATAAGAGGATTGATTTCTACCATCGAACAATCATAATCGACAAAAAGATTATAAAGGTTTCTCAGAATCGCAGAAAATTCCTTCATTAATGATTTTTCCAGCTCAAGACCGAACATCACCCGCCGCAAATGGTAGCCCTGAATTCCCGTTACAGGATTTACCGCCACTTTTATTATTCTCTCGGGTGACTTTTCAGCAACTTCCTCAATATCCATCCCCCCATCCTGGCTGGCCACAAGAGTAACACAGGCAGTTTCACGATCAGGAATTATTGAGAGGTACAGTTCTTTTAGAATTCCCACGCCTTTTTCTACAAGAACTTTTTTTACAATTCGGCCTTCAGGGCCTGTCTGTTTGGTTACCAGAGTCATTCCCAGAATGGCATCGGCCGCAGCAGATACTTCCGCATCTGTCCTGGCCAGTTGTACACCACCACCCTTGCCTCGCCCACCCGCGTGGATTTGGGCCTTTACAGCTACAGGCAAACCGAGTTTTGCTGCGATTTTTTCTACTCCCTGTACTGAATCACTCACCCCTCCTTCAGGAGTTGGCACCTTATATTTGCGAAACAGTTCTTTTGCCTGGTATTCATGAATCTTCATAAAAAGTTCCTATAACTAAGAGCAGATATAAAAAACCAGCTCCTCTTTGAATTAAACAAAAATGCAGCTGCTCAAAATGGGACAGCTGCACAAAAATACACTTACTTATTTATTTACATACCCCATATCCCTCAGAGTTTCCGTAATTTCACCTATAATTGCAGGATCATCAATTGTCGACGGCATATTATAATCCTTATTATTTGAGATAGAACGCATGGTGCCACGAAGAATCTTTCCCGATCTGGTCTTCGGTAATCTGATCACCTGGGAAGCCTCTTTAAAACAGGCGATGGGGCCAATGGATTCACGGACCATTTTCACCAGTTCAGCCGTGATTTCAGCGGGATCACGGGTAACTCCTGCTTTTACGACAAAGAGACCGACTGGAAGCTGTCCTTTTAGTTGATCGTCAGTTCCAAAAACAGCACATTCCGCGATATCGGGATGATTTGCGATTATCTCCTCCATAGCTCCGGTGGAAAGTCGATGCCCTGCAATATTAATAACGTCATCCATACGCCCCATCACGTATACATAACCGTCTTCGTCAATATACCCACCGTCACTTGTCTCATAATAGCCTGGAAATGTAGTCATGTACGACTTGAGAAACCGTTCGTCATTTCGCCAGAGCGTAGTCAAGGTCCCTGGGGGCAAAGGCAGTTTCACAACAATATTTCCCTCTGTCCCTGCTGGAACTTCGTTCCCCTCATCGTCCAACACACGAACGTCATACCCCGGCATCGCTCTGGTCGGCGAACCCTCTTTCACGGGAAGCTCTTCAATACCACGACAATTTCCGACAATTGACCACCCGGTTTCGGTCTGCCACCAGTGATCGATCACGGGAACTCCTAGAAGATCTTCTGCCCAGTGCAGGGTATCCGGATCAGTCCGCTCTCCTGCAAGATAGAGGCATTCAAAGGTGGAGGTATCATATTTTTCGTAAAACAACCCATTCGGATCTTCTTTCTTTATTGCCCTGAATGCGGTCGGGGCGGTAAACAGCGCCTTCACCTTATGCTCTGAAATCACTCGCCAGAACGCGCCTGCATCTGGCGTTCCAATAGGTTTGCCCTCATAAAAAACTGTAGTTGACCCCTGGAGCAATGGACCGTAAACTATATAGGAGTGACCGACAACCCAGCCTACATCGGATGCAGACCACCACACTTCACCGGGATTAATGTCATAGAGATTTTTCATGGTCCAGTATAAGGCTACAGCATGGCCTCCATTATCCCTGATAACACCTTTTGGCATCCCTGTTGTCCCTGAAGTGTAGAGAATATATAACGGATCAGTTGCATCCACTTCAACACAGTCGGCCGGTTCACTTTTGCTCACCAGCTCATTCCAGTCCAGATCACGGCCTTCTATCATTTCAGCCCTGACAATATCGCGCTGAAAAAGAATAACCTTGTCCACATCATGGGTCGACAGTTCAATGGCACTATCAACCAGAGGTTTATACGCAAGGGTTTTTGCCCCCTCAACTGCACCAGAGGCAGTAACGATCAATTTGGGTTGAGCGTGATCAACTCTGATCGCAAGTTCATTGGGAGCAAATCCACCAAACACGACTGAATGCACCGCGCCCAGCCTGGCACATGCAAGCATGGCAACAGCAGCCTCCGGTATCATAGGCATATAGATAATTACGGTGTCACCTTTTTCAACACCTTGACTTTTCAATGCACCCGCAAAAGCCGCTACCTTATCAAGCAGCTCTCTATAACTAATTTTTGTAATGGATTGTGTTACAGGGCTGTCATAAATAATTGCAGTCTGATCCCCGCGCCCGTTTTCAACGTGGCGATCAACAGCGTTATAACACGTATTCATCTTCCCCCCTTTAAACCACTTGTAGAAAGGAGGATTGGATGAATCAAGAACTCTATCGTATTTCTTGTACCAGGTGATATTTTCCGCAGCCTCTGCCCAAAATTCTTCAGGATTGTTGATACTACTTTGAAATACGACATCAAAATTTGTCATAATAGATCCTTTCTGTTGAATTTATATTGCCACACAAGTCCTCACCGCTCTTTATAGCGCATAGACAGACATTCTTCAAGGAAGAATATTAACATTGTTACACTGTTATTGAACATAGTTTATACATAAATAAATTTATTTACATATATTATCATGTGGTTACCATACTTTTTTACTATACTGAAAAACCTCCGCCGCCCCCTTGTTTCTACAGGTAAAAGGACATTGTTTCACCAATACAAAACATTATATCTCATTGTTTTAATGATATATAATAAATTTCACGACATCATAATTTAAAATTACAATAACATTGTTACCATCCGTGTTCCCAATTATTAATCTCAGACCTCTTCTCACTTATCCAGGCACTATTAGCTTAGCGTAGTTATAGTGTGCTCTGTGCACACATCCGAAAATGCAAGAACACCGTAAACCTAGATTTTTTCAGCAAGGAAATGAGTTGAGAATGCTCTTTTTCTGCGATATGATAGGAAACTAACACCCCACAAGGGGGTATATGTAACCAGATAATTTTAAAACACATTACTCAGTTTCTTGCTTTTATTACAGAAGTACAGGAGCAAGGTACCAAGAATTTTCTATCATCAAAAGCACCTCAATCAACGAGGTGCTTTTCTCAATTACAGTACAAACCAAGGAACCTGATCATGCCAAACTCTCAGTATTGGGCAGACAATTATATAGAAAAAAGAACAAGTCCCCAAAAAGCCATAGCAAGGATTCGCTCGGGGCAGAGAGTGTTTATCGGCTCAGGCTGCGGTGAACCACAGATCCTCGTCCAGACCCTTACTGAAAATTCGCGAAATTTCAGTGGCCTTGAAATTGTCAGACTGCTGGGAAGCGAGACAGCTTCTCTTACAGCAATAGCTGACAAAACGATGGATACGAGTTTAAATATACGTTCTATCTATCTCGGCTCTGCCAAATCAGATTTGTTCGCCAAACAGCAAAGATTCATCACCCCGATGAATATGTCTGATGTCCCCAGCCTCTTTTTAACCCACAAACTCCCACTCAACGTGGCCTTGATCCAGGTTGCTCCGGCGGACGACTTTGGCTGGATGAGCCTCGGAATTTCAGTCGATGTAACTCTGGCCGCAGCACGGTCTGCAGATTTTGTCATCGCCCAGATAAATCCTCGCATGCCTCGGGTTATGGGACAAGGGTTCATACATGTCAACGACGTAGACCTGATAGTTGAACACGAAGAAGAGCTGCTCTCTGTTCTCCCGTCAAAAGAACCTTCTGAACCAGCTCAGCGCATCGGCCGCCATATCGCCAAATTGATCGAGGATGGTTCTACTCTCCAGATCGGTCTTGACGCGGCATCCCAGGCCACAGTGCAGGGACTTTCTGATAAAAATGACCTGGGAGTACACTCGCAGTTTCTCACAGACGACATCATGCACCTTTACGCACGAGGCAATATCAACAACCATAAGAAGGGATATAACGAAGGTAAAATGGTTGCTTCGATGGCTGTCGGCAGCAAGGATCTTTATGAGTTCCTGAACGATAACCCGGCAATAAATTTTTATCCTTCAGATTATGTCAATGACCCCTTCATTATCTCACAACATAACAGGATGATCTCCATGAATGTTGCCAGGACAATGGATCTTACCGGCCAGGTTTCAGCTGAAGCTTCTGCAGCTACCAGATTTGCGGGAGTTTCCGGGATTCCTGATTTTGTCCGGGGTGCCCGAAGGTCCCCTGCAGGCAAATCCATTCTCATGCTTCCTTCAGCAACTGAGACAGAAAGCGGGCTGCAGTCGAACATTGTCCCGCAACTCATTGACACTGTGGTCGTCGTTCCGCGGGGAGATGTCCATCACGTCGTTACCGAATATGGCGTCGTCAACCTTTTTGGCAAGTCCATCCAGGAACGAGTTGTTGCCATGATCACCATCGCTCATCCCCAGTTCAGAGAAGAACTTTTTGAAAAAGCTAAAGAACGCGGATTTATAGGCTCTGAAAGAAACCTTGGTGAAGCCGCAAAAGCTGTCTACCCTGTTCAGCTTGAGCAGACTATCCCCATCGACGGGGAACAGATCACAATCCGCCCGGCCAAACCCGTCGATGAGCGACGCATCCAGGAGCACTACTACAGCCTCCAGGAAAAGGACGTACTCACCAGGTTTTTCTGCCAGAAAACTACTTTTGGCCGGCCTGAGATGGAATCAAGATCAAATGTCGATTATGTCAATGACCTGGCTCTGATTGCTATAGTAGGAGAATTTGGTTTTGGCAAAGTGATCGGGGTGGCCGAATCGATGAAAATCAACGATTTGAATATGACAGAGGTTGCCTTTTCCATCAGCAAGGAATACCAGGGGAAAAAACTTGGCGCACTTTTCCTTCAAAAAATTGCTGCCGCCACCAGGGCAAATGGCATATCAGGTCTGCTCGCATACACATTCCCGAGTAACAAAGCGATGATTGCCCTTTTCAAAACCCTGCCATACAAGGTGAAAACCCAGTACGAGGATGGCGACCTCATCTTAAGCTGCAAGTTTAACGAGATGGCCTAACTAGCCCGCATTTCTCATGAACATTGTGTCAATTTTCTGAAACTGTTTTCATTGTAACAGCTTGCGATCCGTTCGATTTGACGAGAAATTTTACACAATGTTCACCAAAGGCCAGCAGATATGATCACATCCGGAGTCTCACTGCGTTCGCTTACCTGCAGCGTCGCTACCCCTGCAAACATAGACTACTATAGTTCACTGGGGTGCTTCTTGAATATGTAATCATCTTTGC
>CAXMTO010000439.1:0-5654 GCA_964196355.1 uncultured Myxococcota bacterium | reverse complement strand
TTGCAGTAACTGTGCCAAGAATGCCATTTATAACCCAAGTTTCGAAGCAGGAATATCAAAATATTCTGTATCTATCTGAAAACGCGCTTAATTAATTTATGAAAATTTAGTGATTCTTTTATGAGATCTCCTGTGTGGTCTGGAGAAGTTTTTATGATTAGTTGGATAACAGGAAAAACGGTAACAGCGTTGACAGATCCATCGTATTATGACAATATTTGTTTTATAGGCTAATGTTATAATGAATAATAAAATATTGTTTTTGAACTTAGTCGGTTAGGCAAATTGAGATAGGTAGAAACGCCATCCTGTGCTGGAATTGGCATACTTCGAAATGGTTGACAGTTTGCTTGGTAACAGTTTGAATATTAAAAGTATTATTTAGAATTTTAATGAGAGGGAAACGCGATAGCAAACACTGTTTACACTATGGATGAAATTACCCGCAACATAACTACTTCAGAATCATACCTTTCTCTATTAAAGCAAAAACTTTCCAGGTTAGCGGGAGCGTGGACCATTGAAGATTATCACGCCTTTATAACCTTTTACTCTTCCGTTCTTCCTTCTTTGATGAGAGTAGAGCGTTGTACCGTATTTATTATGGAACTGGGGAGCAAAGAGATCTGTTCTATCTTCGGAACCGGCCTTGAGCATCAAAAAATTAAACCACCCCTGAAAGGGAGCATCGTCGGAAGTGTTATCGACTCCGGCAAAGGATGTCTGATAAATGATCTCCAGGGGCATATTGGGTATCACTCGTTTATTGAGGAACAGACAGGGTTTACCGGTCGTAACCTGATATGTGCTCCAATCAAGAGTATAACCGGAAACAGTGTAACCGGTGCAATCCAACTCCTGAATAAAGTCGATAACCAGTCGTTTGCCGAAGATGACTCAACCCGTCTTGAAGAGATCGCGCATTTTTTATCACTTTCAATCGAGTCTATTGTACTCAGCCAGGAGATACTGCGGATTGCCACATCTCTTGGAAAAGAAGCAGAGCGTCTTGAAAACGAATCTGTCAACGGAGTTACCTTTGTCTCAGGAAGTCCGGCTATGAGAGAAGTGCTGAATCTCGTCCGTGTAGTCAGCAAGACTCCTGTCAATGTATTGATTCAAGGTGAAAATGGGACGGGCAAGGAACTTATCGCTCGTATGATTCACCAGTTTGGAGACCGTCAGCAGCAGTCATTTCTGCCGGTAAACTGCGCAAGTATTCCCGAGACCTTAATGGAGAGTCAGTTCTTCGGTCACGAAAAGGGGGCTTTTACGGGAGCTGAATCTGCACGCAAGGGGCTTTTTGAGGAGGCTAGCGGCGGCACCCTGTTTCTCGATGAAATTGGAGAGATGCCCCTGATGATTCAACCAAAATTTCTTCGGGCGATTCAGGAAGGAGAGGGGAGTCGGGTAGGAAGTAATATTTTCCACAAGTATGATCTTCGACTCATCAGCGCCAGCAATCGTGACCTGTCAGAAGAGATGAGCCAGGGGCGTTTCAGGGAGGATCTTTTTTTCCGTCTCTTCTCCGTTGAAATCACATTGCCACCATTGCGAGACCGTAAGGAGGACATCCTGCCCCTCTCTCTGCATTTTCTGAAGATGACCAATGAGCGATTTGGCAAAAATATCCCGGGGTTTTCACCTGGCGTATTGAACCTGTTCGAGGCCTATGGCTGGCCGGGAAATGTCAGACAGCTTCAGAAAGAAATTGAACGGCTGGTCGCTTTGACCGCTGACGGCCAGCTTATCCAGTCTGAACAGCTTTCCAGGGATCTGCACTCCTTATACACAATACAGAAGGAAAATTACGATGAAAGTAACGAAGGCTACCTTTCTCTGCCGAAACAAACCAGACGGTTGGAAATCATCCTGATCAAAAAAGCTATGCGGCGCACCAAAGGCAACAAGACCAGAGCTGCAAAGCTTCTCGCTATTACCCGTCAGGGCCTCGATAAAAAAATAAAAAGATATAACCTGCTAACCTGAGACTCAATAGCGTACGAACATATTTCATGATTATTATGATAAGTGCCTGAGTAGTAAAGGTTAATAAAGTCAGCTCCTACCAACTCCTCTCATGTCTGAAAGGATTAATTACGCTCTCTGAAATATTGAGACGATTAGCCCGCATTTCTCATGAACATTGTGTCAATTTTTTGAAAGTGTTTTCATTGTAACAGCTTGCCACCCGTTAGATTTGGCGAGAAATTTTACACAATGTTCACCAAAGGCCAGCAGGTATGATCACATCCGGAGTCTCACTGCGTTCGCTTACCTGCAGCGTCGCTACCCCAGCAAACATAGACTACTATAGTTCACTGGGGTGCTTCTTGAATATGTAATCATCTTTGCTGGTGAGAAATCCGGGTTAGTGCCTTACTCCTAAACCTGTCATAAAAAACAAGAAATATGGAGAGTGCATTGGAATTAGTAACTTAAACTAATCACCAAGGCACTTATACCCTTCAAGCGGTTACTGAAAAGAGTGCAAGATTTTTTACCGTTTACCGGTGTTAATTTCATGTCTTTGGTTAACTATCAGCTTATTACGTCCGATACAGAATATGCATATAGCTGCATGGATAGAATTAATAGTAATTGATGAACTCGTAAAAAGGTCATTCGAAGTGTTAGATGGCCAGGTTAAAAAGCTTGATATACAAGGCGTAGTGTTTTTATCAGGTCCTCAGCTATACATGCGGTATGCTGAGGGCCTGATAAAAACCTACAACGAAGGAGATCGGACTTTATCTTATGACGCCATCAGTAATTGAAAACTAAGGAGGTGGTATATGTCCATTTCAGTTGGTGAGGTTAGTGGAAATGGATTGTTGTCGTCGCAACTCACTTCGGATAATGCACAGTCAGAGGTCTCAAGTTCGTTTCAACATATTCTTAACCAGATGTTAACCGCTGACAGTGAAGGGCAAGTGAATGAAGAGCAGGTTTTCGCGGCCCTTATTAATGAGCGGTTAACTTCGATGAAGGGTGCTGAGGCGGCCCAGGAGTTTGAAGCTCGCTATCAGACAGAGCAGAAAGAATATGAGCGAGCTGACGGTTATATCTTCCTAGAGGATGCAGCCAGAGCAGCTCTTGAAAGTATGAGTGATGATGGCATCCTCACTCTTGAAGAAGCCGAGACTATTCATGGCCAGGCTTTTCAGGGTGCACAGTTGGACGGAAACAAAAACGCTTTATATGATTCCATAGGAAGCACCATGGCTGTCGCAATGGTCGAGATGGCGATCCAGTCTGCGGAAAGTGCAATAACAGAATTTGATGAGGGAAGCGTAACGGCTGGACGCCTCGCTTTTGATATGGAAGATATGTCGGCTCAAACTGTATCTGCTGGATCAGAAGCAGTAACCTTAACAGCGGACTCTTACTCAGACGGTCTCATATGGAAACCGTCTTCCGATAGCAATGGAGATGTTGCTATAATTTTGGACTCATATTTAAAAAATAACATCGATTCGGTGACCCTCCTTGACAGTAGTGGTAAAGTATTGGAGGAAAAAGGTGTGGTAAAAGTAGATGATCGAGATCGCTCAATCCTCTTTTTCAACCGGTCGGGTGATGAGTATCCTGATGACTTGACTGTCCGGGTATCTTTGAAAGATGGTGACGCTGTTCAATACCTGGTAGCGAATCCATCCGATCGATTAGGGTATTGATCTGATAGTTTTGCCTCATCACAAGGCCATCTGCTGAGCTGGCAGCGGGAGTGCTAGGCTATCCGATTACGCGCATTAAAATAATACCGACAGCTACCAGCGACGCTGCCCGTATTCTGGCTGGACCGAAAGGTTCCCGGAGAAATATGGCACCAATGATCGCTGCAAAGATCACGCTGGTCTCTCGTAGTGACGATACAACTGCCATTGCGCCAAGACTCATTGCGAAGATTACGAGGCCGTAAGCGGCCGAAGAGGCAACGCCACCAGTAATGACCATAGCAGTATTTTCACGTAGATACTTGATCCATTCCTGTCTCTGGGTGAGCAAGAGGATCAGACCTATCGGCACGACTTCAAAAATAAAAAGCCAAAGAATATAGCTCAGCGCATTACCAGCGGCGCGGACCCCCATCCCGTCCACAACTGTGTAACATGCGATCAGCAGGGATGTTGTCAGGCCCCAGAATAATGCTTTACGAGGCATTGCACCGAGGGTGGCATTTCTAAAGGCCAGGCTGATCACACCTCCACTGACAATGACAATACCTGCCAGCGTTCCAGCTGACAGCCATTCATCGGCTAAAATAACAGCGCCGAAAGCGACGAGCACAGGCGCGAGGCCACGAAACAGCGGATATACCTGTGACAAATCTCCAGACCGGTACGCCCGTGCCAGGGAGAAATAATAGAAATTATGGATAATTACGGACACCAGGATCATCGGCCATGACTCGCGCGCAGGAATCGGCACCAGTGTCGACAACCCGATACAGGTGACGCTGCCGACCAGTTGATAGGCGCCGATACTGAACTCAGGTTGGTTGCCGGATTTTGCCATTGCGTTCCACACAGCGTGCAGTAATGCGGCGGCGAGTACTAAACCAATCAGTAGCGTCGTCATCTGGTGACCTTCGGGAGAAATATTACTGGGCTAGTTTTCCATCTCTTCGGTAAATTGTATTACAGCCTGTTGAAAGCGATTTCCGTTTATTCTTTCGCTTCCATTTATAACGGAATAAAAAGAAAGGAGAAAACGATGACCTGCCGGACAGAATGTACACAATTTTACCTGGTAATGGAACTCTTGATTCAGATCTGCCTTGATGAGATTGCAGATGCCATAGGTTTACTCAAGAACACAGCAATGCCAATTGCAAAGTCAAGCTGGCAATAGATGCAAGTAGGGGATGGTGCTTTCTGAAGTGTCACCTGGGTGTAACTGTTTAAGGGAATCCCTGGAACGCGACGACATATCCCAATTACCTATAAACCCATTTTGTAAATTCTACTTCTACGATGTAATCTTGAATCAAACTTCTTCCAAATCCCGGTTACAGCTGTATTTTCTTCCAGCTCTCTGTTGGATTCCACAAAAGTCGGGTTGGAAATCTATTTTGGGTGACACTGAAAGGGAAATAAAAAATTAAGGTAACAGATAAAAATAAAGGAGAGTCTAGGTGTCCACGTCGATTGAAAAATTAACATCATTAGTCAGATCGTTTTGTGAAGCCAGGGATTGGGACCAGTATCATGGACCTAAGGATCTTGCTATCGGTGTAATCACAGAGGCATCAGAGTTGCTTGAACATTTTCGTTTTTTATCAGATGAGCAAGCACTTGCCGTTTTAAAGAATCCTTCTCATAAAGAGGAAATAGAGGATGAACTTGCTGATGTATTCTTTTTCCTGCTTCGCTTTTCCCAGAAATTCGAAGTTGATCTTGGTCATGCACTGATCCGAAAAATAGAAAAAGGGGAAAGGAAATACCCAGTGGATGAAGCAAAAGGAAGTAATAAGAAATACACGACTTTATGAATCCTCTCTTTTTACGAATATCTCAGGGCCAGGGCCAAATGTTTTTGTTTTCTTTTCTGGACCAGGGGAGATTATAAACCTACAGGTACATGTTGGCGGATGTATCCATTTTGGCAACCTGTGACCCGTCGTAATCACATAGCATATTGTAAAATATAAG
>CAXMTO010000438.1:0-13032 GCA_964196355.1 uncultured Myxococcota bacterium | reverse complement strand
ATAACTGAAGCACGGCGCTCACTTAAAAATGAAGTTGCCGAGCAGGCGGCTGTAATGGCTGAAGAGCTGATTGTGAAAAATCTAACCAATGATGATCAGTTTAGAATCATAGATGATTATTTAGCTAAAGTGGGGGCGGTAAATTGAAACAGACAATCCTCGCACGACGATATGCCAAAGCAATTTTTGCAGTAGGCCAGGAACAGGGGAAGTATGAGGAGTACAATGAAGTACTTGCTGGTGTGGCAGGACTTTTCACTTCTATCCCTGAGATTATAGACGCCCTCACCAACCCTCTTTATCCCATGGATGTCCGGGAAAAGGTTATGGCCGGCATGATCGACTCAATGGAAGTCGATTCGGTGATGGGCAACTTCCTGAACCTCCTCGTTCAGAAAAAGCGCGCTGAAATTCTGCCTGAAATCGCAGAAGAGTATAAAACCATGGTTGATGAAGAGAAAAATATCAGTCATGGCACTGTTGTTTCAGCGGTGGAACTGAGCGATGAACTCCAGCAAAATGTTCAGGCTACATTAGAAAAGTTAACAGGCAAGAAGGTTGAGCTGACGACTAACGTGGATCCATCGATTATTGGCGGTATCATTGCCAAAGTCGGTGATCTGGTATTGGATGGCAGCATAAAGACCCAGCTTGCAGGTTTAAAAGATTCCATTAAGGGGAGAGAATAGATGCAGATCAAGGCCGAAGAAATAAGTCAGATAATCAAAGATCAGATTGGGGAGTACGAAACCAGTATTGACCTCAACGAGACCGGCACCGTTATATCCGTCGGTGACGGTATTGCCCGGGTCTATGGCGTAAAGAATTGTATGGCCATGGAACTTCTGGAGTTCCCGGGCAACATTATGGGTCTTGCCCTGAACCTGGAGGCTGATAACGTCGGCTGTGCGGTACTGGGTAATGTTTCCGGAATCAAGGAAGGTGACATTGTCAAGCGTACTGGAAAGATTGCAGAGGTGCCCGTTGGTCCTGCAATGGAAGGACGTGTTGTTGACGGCCTCGGACAGCCCATTGATGGCCAGGGCGCAATTAATTCGGAACTCTCCTCCAAAATCGAAGTACTCGCCCCGGGTGTTATTGCAAGAAAGGGTGTTCATGAACCGTGTTACACCGGCGCCAAAGCGGTGGATGCAATGACTCCTGTTGGACGCGGTCAGCGTGAACTCATCATCGGTGATCGTCAGATTGGTAAAACATCTCTCTGTGTTGATGCAATTATTGCCCAGAAAAATACGGATGTTCACTGTATCTACGTTGCGGTAGGTCAGAAAAAATCAACTGTTGCCCTGGTTGTTGAAGCACTGAGAAAACACGGAGCCATGGAATATACCACTGTGGTCTCAGCCTGTGCCTCTGACCCGACGCCAATGCAGTACATTGCGCCTTTTGCAGGCTGTTCCATGGGAGAGTATTTCCGGGATAATGGCCAGCATGCACTGATTATTTATGATGACCTCTCAAAGCAGGCTGTTGCCTATCGTGAACTCTCCCTGCTCCTCAGACGTCCACCGGGACGTGAGGCATATCCAGGTGATATTTTCTTTAACCATTCACGTCTGCTTGAGCGTGCTTCTAAGGTAAATGATGAACTTGGTGCCGGTTCTCTGACTGCGCTGCCGATTATTGAGACCCAGGCGGGTGACGTATCTGCATTCATTCCGACAAATGTTATCTCAATTACTGACGGTCAGGTTTACCTCGAACCCAATCTGTTCTTCTCAGGTGTGCGGCCTGCAATTAATGTCGGCCTCTCTGTTTCCAGGGTTGGTGGGGCTGCTCAGGTAAAAGCGATGAAGCAGGTCGCGGGTACCCTTCGCCTGGACCTTGCACAGTATCGTGAGCTCGCAGCTTTTGCAGCTTTCGGTTCAGATCTTGATGCAGCGACCCAGGCAAAACTGACCAGAGGTGAAAGACTGGTTGAAGTTCTCAAACAGCCTCAGTATCAGCCGCTGCCGATGGAAAAGCAGGTAACTATTCTTTATGCCGGCGCAAACGGCTACCTTGATTCGCTTCCTGTCAACAGTCTGGCCGATTACGAGAATGAACTGTATAGCTACATTGAGTCAAATGAGCCGAGTATCTTTGCAGATCTTTCGGCTGAAGAACAGTTCACCGATGCTATCAAAGAGAAACTCAACAAGGTACTGGACGGCTTTGGTGACACTTTCAAGGCAAGTAAAGGTCTTAACTAACCCGGGATAGGTCAAGATATGCCAAGTTTAAAAGATGTCAAAACTAAGATCAATGGTGTGCAGAAGACATCACAGATCACCAAGGCGATGAACATGGTCGCCGCGTCCAAACTGCGCGGTGCCCAGGAGAAGATGGAGGCGTTCAGGCCGTACACTTCGAAGTTCAACGACGCCATGTCAAATCTGTCTGGTGGTGCTATTACTGATGCATATCCCCTGATGGAAAAACGGGATGTGAAAACGGTTGAGCTTGTGGTTATCACCTCTGATCGTGGATTGTGTGGTTCCTATAATTCAAACATCGTCAAGCGCGTGTTGACTATGATTGCAGAGTATGAGGCTGAGGGAAAAAATGTGAGCCTTGTATGTGTAGGAAAAAAAGGGTATCAGCTGCTTAAAAAGACAGGAAAGATACGAACAAGCTACACTGCGGTCATGTCCAGCTTTCAGATGTTTAATGCAAGAGAGATTGCAACTGATGCGGCCAAACAGTTTATTAGCGGTGCAGTAGACAAGGTAGAAATTGTTTTTGGCGCGTTTCAATCTGTTGCCGTGCAAAAGCCGGTCAATGTTTCCTTTCTCCCGGTCCAGCCGGTCGAAACTGACGGTGAGACTGAGAAAAAGATTTCAGGGGATTATATCTATGAACCTTCTACGGAAGAGATCATGGAGGTACTCCAACCGCTTTATCTTAACGTCATTATATACCATGCGATGTTAGAGGTAGGAGCCAGTGAGCATGCTGCCAGGATGACTGCCATGGATAATGCTACCAGCGCGTGTAAAGATATCGTGAGTAATTTGACCATTATTTACAATAAGGCCCGTCAGGCCGCAGTAACGAACGAACTTATGGATATTGTTGGTGGTGCGGAAGCCCTGAAATAATAATTTAAAGTAGAATAATTTGACAAAGTCGTACACCAAAAAAATTGGATGGCTAAATAAAAAGCTTCATATGTGAGGCGCGTAAATTTTTTATTATTTCGGCGTACAAGCGTACGTCGTGATGATAGAAAATTTGCAGCAACGAAGCAGATGAAGAGTTTTTACTTAGCCATGATTTAAAGACTTTTGAGGAGGGTAAAAGCCCAATGAGTGAGCAAAGGATAGGAAAAGTCATACAAGTTATCGGACCTGTTGTGGATGTGGAATTTGAGCCGGGTAATCTTCCGGCGATCATGAGCGCATGTACAATTACCAACCCGAGCATTGACGATACACCAGACAATCTTGTAATCGAAATTGCCCTGCATCTGGGTGATAATGTCTGTCGATGTATCGCTATGGATCAGACCGATGGTCTTACCCGGGGCATGGAGGTAAAGGATAGAGGAGAGCCGATTACCATTCCTGTCGGAGAACCTTCTCTGGGCAGAATTATGAATGTTGTTGGTCGCCCTGTAGATGGATTGGGTGAAATTTCTTCAGAGAAGAGGATGCCGATTCATCGTGATGCTCCTGCTTTTACTGAGCTGGATACTGAGGTTCGGGTTCTCGAAACCGGCATTAAGGTAATTGATCTGCTGGTACCCTTCCCTCTTGGCGGCAAGATGGGGTTGTTTGGTGGTGCCGGCTGCGGCAAGACAGTTATCATGATGGAGATGGTAAATAATATTGCCATGCACCATGGTGGTATTTCAGTTTTCT
The DNA here is from genome assembly GCA_964196355.1 of uncultured Myxococcota bacterium. Classification (GTDB taxonomy): domain Bacteria; phylum Desulfobacterota; class Desulfobulbia; order Desulfobulbales; family Desulfocapsaceae; genus Desulfomarina. Next base: position 9,169 of record CAXMTO010000438.1, on the reverse strand, counting down.
GTGGTGTAGGGGAACGAACCCGTGAAGGCAACGATCTCTACCATGAGATGAAGGAATCAGGCGTTCTGCCTAAGGCCGCACTTGTTTACGGTCAGATGACAGAACCTCCTGGAGCCCGTTCTCGTGTTGCTCTTACCGGTCTCACTGCTGCTGAATATTTCCGTGATGAAGAGGGACAGGACGTTCTTTTCTTCGTCGATAATATCTTTCGATTTACCCAGGCCGGTTCAGAGGTATCCGCACTTCTTGGCCGTATTCCTTCCGCGGTTGGTTATCAGCCTACTCTGGCAACGGATCTTGGTGCCTTGCAGGAACGTATTACCTCCACAACAAAGGGGTCAATTACTGCCGTACAGTGTGTTTACGTACCCGCAGATGATCTGACAGATCCTGCTCCTGCAACGACCTTTGCTCACCTTGACGGTACTGTTGTTCTTTCTCGTCAGATTTCTGAGCTTGGTATTTATCCTGCAGTGGATCCGCTGGATTCCACTTCCAGAATCCTTGATCCCAACGTAATTGGAGAGGAACATTATCTAACGGCTCGCGGGGTTCAGGTCAGTCTGCAGAAATATAAAGATCTTCAGGATATTATTGCAATTCTTGGTATGGATGAACTCTCTGAAGAGGACCAGATTGTGGTAGGCCGTGCTCGTAAGATTCAGAGATATCTCTCTCAACCATTTACTGTTGCCGAGGTTTTCACTGGCATGTCTGGTAAATTTGTAAAGGTTGCTGATACCGTGCAGGGCTTCAAAGAGATCCTCGATGGCAAACATGATGATCTCAATGAGAACTCGTTCTACATGGTCGGAACAATTGATGAGGCTGTTGCCAAAGATGCTCAGTCCAAAGAATAAGCTTTATATTGAGTTAGAGAGGTAAATTCGATGGCACAGCAAATCAGATTAGAAGTCGTAACTCCAGACGGAGCAAGGGTCAACGAAGATGTTGACATTGTAAACGCTCCCGGATTTGGTGGTGACTTTGGTGTACTTGCTAATCACGCGCCTTTTTTGTCGACTATCAAAATTGGTGCTCTTACCTATGAAAATGGTAAAGAAAGAAAATCTCTCATGGTAAGTGGCGGATTTTGTGAGGTGTCCAATAACAAGATCACCTTTCTTGTTGAGAGTGCCGAGTACGGGATCGATATTGATGTTGACCGGGCAATGCGTGCCAAGGAAAGAGCTGAAAAGCGACTTGTGCAGGCGGCTCAGCAGTCAGAAGATTTCAACAAAAACAGAGCAGAATTGGCCTTGCAGAGATCAATCATGCGGTTGAAGGTCGCCAAAGGGATGTGATGTAATCCCGGTTGCATAAAGTGAGTTTAAGGGCTGTCCCGAAAGGGGCGGCCTTTTTTCGTTCTAGCGGGGGGCGTGCTCGTGCTCGTGAACGTGTCCGTGCGCGAAAAAAAGGTTTTATTTTGTGAGAAAAATCTGCTCACTCAGCCGAGACCACGCCAGGTCTATCCAATCGCAGCTGCGCCGAAGTGGCATTAACATACGACTTTATGCCATCAGATATCTCCTGTGCAATCATTGCAACGAAATGAGGGTTAGTCAGGTTCGCAGCGTCTTTATCATTACTTATAAATGCCATTTCAAGCAAAACAGCAGGCATCTGCGCCCCGATAAGAACATAGAACGGTGCCTGTTTCACCCCAAGATTTTTAATGCTGGCGTATTCATTATTTACCGGGTTCGCGCGAGTGAGAATAGATTGATGAACCTGATGTGCTAAACGCGAGGATTCGTTAATTTTTGAATTCTGCATGATATCAGAGAGAATATCCTGCAGCTCACTCATCTGATGGGTGGATGTCGCATTCTCCCTTGCAGCAACCCGCATTGCTTCGGCATTTGTACTGAAATTGAGGAAATAGGTTTCGAGACCGCGCACCTTTGGAGCCGGATGGGCATTGATATGGAGGGAAATAAAAAGATCGGCACCATGGGTATTTGCGATCGCTGTGCGTTCCTCGAGTGGTACGAATGAATCATTGGTACGGGTAAGGATAACTTCGCAGCCAAGGTCTTTTTTTAAGATTGGAGCGAGTTTTTTGGCAATATTCAGTACGATATCCTTTTCTTTGATCCCATTGGCTATAGCGCCGGGATCCTTTCCGCCGTGTCCGGGGTCCAGCACAATTTTTCTTACACCGAGACCCAGCTGCTGCGCCAGCGAAAGCTTTTTGGAGGGAGGTGCAGATGCTGCTGTTAAAGGAGAAGGACGGAGTGTGTCCTTTTTTGATGTATCAGAGGCCACGGCAATCTTTTTACGCTCTCTGAGGATGACTATCGCAGATTCATCCTTTGATTTCAGCTGCTCTTTTGGCGGCGTATCCTTCTTAGTGCCTGAGTCAGTGCGCCCATTAACTTTTTCCTTTGTTTCACCACGCACATCTATTACAACCCTGAATGGATCCGGCAGGCTGAAAATTTTATAGCTTCGAATCGATTCAATGTCCAGTACAACTCTGACAGTGTCTGTAGTGAACTGACCTGTCCGTATCCTTTTGAGCAATCCATCTTCAATCGGCACAGGAGCCCTGTATTGAGGCTCTATATAACTCTGCTTAAAGTCAAGATAGAGTCGTCTGGGTTTGCCATCCTTTGCTTCCAGCAACACATCATTATAGGCGACGGGGGCAGACGCCATAATGACAACTCGGGTATAGTTGTTGGAAGACCAGTATTTTACAGGAAGGACGTATTTAAGGTTATTGAACTGGGATGAGGTGACCATTATCCTGGGCAAGGGGATTGCGTGGTCTTTCGACAGTACCTTCAACATCCTTGTCGCTTCCGGGTGCATATCCCCATTCGAGTTGTCGGTCACAATTTTTGTGAAAAGAGCAGCGGCTTTCTGAGGATCCTTTTTCTTTTCAAGATAAATCATGCCAAGCGCCATGGAGGCATCGTCTGCCAGTCGATGCTGAGAGTACAGGCGGGCTGTATCTTTATAGTATGAAATGGATTCATCCAGGTCTATTTCCAGACCGAAACGATCATACATCTGAAGGTAAATTCGGCCGAGCATGAAGAGACATGCGGGGGCAAGTTCAGATTTAGGGCTTGAAAGATAAATCCGTCTGAAATTACGTGTGCCTTTGAGCCAGTTCTCTCGTGATGAGGAGATGGATTGATTTGTCTGGAGCTGATTGAAATAAAACTTGGCCTGATCGTATCTTTTCCGGACGGGTGGTGTCGGCTCGACCGCTTCTGCGCGGGCGGACTGTGGAGGACACGTTCCAATGAATAAAACAATTAGAAATAAAAGAAGAGCATTGATGGTGATTCGCAGAAACATATGGTGAAAGAGTCCTTTTATTACCGGTGTTAGCTTCTTAAGCATGCATTTTCCCACGCATTGTAAGCCAAATCACTCAACAATACAAAAAAGAAAACAGAAAGGCAAAGTGTAAATATTCAGAACAGTGGAAATTCGTTACATTTTTTTCATTTTATAGAGAATATCAAGAGCCTGCCTTGGAGTGATCTCATCGAGAACAATGTTGTTGAGGTAGTCAAGCTGGGGGTTTCCAGGGGCCGGAAAGAGTGATAACTGGTCTGGGTGGTGTTTTATACTCTTTTTTCGCCGATAGGATCTTCCGGACGTTTCTGACGGGTCCAGGTTACCTTTTTCAATGTCCTGCAGAATTTCCCCGGCCCTTTTTACTACATGGTCAGGAACTCCGGCAAGACTCGCAACCTGAATACCATAACTCCGGTTGGTACCTCCTTTGGCAAGTTTGTGCAGAAATATAATGGAGTTTTGCCATTCCCGCACTGTGATTGAGTAGTTTTTAACACGTTTGTGGCTTTTGGCAAGTTCGATCAGTTCGTGGTAGTGGGTCGCAAAGAGGGTCTTAACCCCTCTTTTGTTTTTTTTGACAAGTTCTTCCGCAACTGCCCAGGCGATCGAGAGACCGTCATAGGTAGAGGTTCCTCTGCCAATTTCATCAAGGACAACAAGGCTTCTTTCAGTGGCATTATTCAGGATATTAGCAGTCTCACTCATCTCAACCATAAAGGTGGATTGTCCGCGACGCAGATCATCCATTGCACCAACCCTCGTGAAAATACGATCAACTACACCAATTTTAGCATTTTCCGCCGGTACATAGGAGCCCATCTGGGCCAGCAGTACGATCAGGGCAGTTTGTCTGAGTACGGTGGATTTCCCGGCCATATTGGGACCGGTGATGATCAGAACTTCGTCACTGCTCTGGTTGAGAGTAACATCGTTTGGCACAAATTTTCCGCTGGGAAGGGAGCGTTCAATGACGGGGTGACGACCTTCAGTGATCTCTATCTCGTCACCGTTATCGATCTGTGGCCTACGGTAATTATACAGCTGGGCCGTCTCCGCATTGGCCGCCAGGAAATCGATCTGCGCCAGGATTTTTGCCACCTGTAATATGCGGCTGCTGTTAGTCACGAGTTGAGTGCGAATTTCGGTAAAGAGCTGGTATTCGAGTTCAACACGTCGATCCTGGGCGCCAAGAACCTTGCTCTCAAATTCTTTCAGTTCAGGAGTAATGAACCGTTCTGCGTTTACCAGGGTCTGCTTTCGGATATATGTCTCAGGGACCTTGTCGGCCTGGATTTTACTGACCTCTATAAAGTATCCAAAAACCTTGTTGTAACCGATCTTCAGTTTAGCGATTCCGGTGGATTGACGTTCTTGGGTCTCAAGGTTGAGAATCATCTGCCGGCCGTCACGCAGTATCGAGATCAGCTCATCAAGTTCTGCATTATATCCTTCCTGAATAAGATTGCCGTCCCGCAGGGTGATGGGTGCTTCCGGGTGTATCGATTTATCGAGTAATTCATATAAATCTTCAAGAATATCGAACCGCTGGTGGAGCTCTATAAGCTTTACTGTATCGCATTCACTGAGAAGAGAGGAGATCGGGGGGAGTTGCGCAAGAGAGTTTTTCATGGCCAGCATATCTCTTCCATTCCCCGTGCCCATGATCATGCGGCTGTTCAATCTTTCCAGATCGTAGACAGTCTCCAGAAGTGTTCTCAGTTTACTGCGCACATTGCTGTTCTTATAGAAATATGTAACGGCATCAAGTCTGTTATTGATTCTGTCGGTATCCTGAAGAGGAAAGAGAAGATTTGATTTGAGCAGTCTTGCTCCCATGGGTGTACAGGTCTGGTCAATAACCGAGAGCAGGGACCCTTGCCGGCTGGCGCCGATAATTGTCTGGGTGAGCTCGAGATTTCGCCGGGATGAGTCGTCAATCTGCAGGATTGTCTCTACGTCGAGCGGTGTGAGCTTTTCAATATGCTTACTGGATGTTTTCTGGGTCTCCTGAACATATTCCAGCAGAGCTCCTGCAGCAATGATTCCAGTTGAAAAGTTGCCGCAGCCGAATCCATCGAGGGTGACGGTTTCAAAATGATCAAGCAGAAGCTCTTTGGCTGTTGAAAAATGAAAAACAGGACTCTCCCGGTCGGTAATACAGATGTCTGGAAGCAGGACAGTGATCGACTGCAAAAGTGCATCAACTGAACTGTTTTTGTTGCCCTGCACCAGTATCTCGGCGGGAGTGAGTCGAGTGACCTGATCCAGTACATCTTCAAATTCCTGGTTTTTGGTCAAAAATTCGCCGACAAGAAACTCACCCGTGCTGAGGTCTAAAAAGCCGATCCCCCAGTGTGACTTTTCGCCATTTTCTCGTGCGACCGCAGCACACACATAATTATTACTTTTATCATCTAGAAGGTGATTGTCGGTGACGACACCGGGGGAGATAATGCGGACAACCTCTCGTTTAACGATTCCTTTAGCCTCGGCAGGAGATTCTGTCTGTTCACATATGGCAACCCGGCGACCGCTTTTGACGAGTTTTGCCAGATAAGTCTGTGCCGCATGATAGGGAATGCCGCACATGGGAACCTGAACGGAGTCAGTCTTCTTATTCCTTGAGGTAAGGGTAATTCCGAGAATTTTTGAGGCTTCAATAGCGTCATCAAAAAACATCTCGTAGAAATCACCCATACGGTAGAAAAGGATTGCATCCTCATGCTGCTCTTTTATTTCAAAGTACTGCTGCAGCATCGGGGTAAGTTTCGTTTTTTGAATCATGGGGAATGAATGTCTGGGAGCTGTGAAAATATCGGGAAGAGGTTTTTCAACTCAACTCGTGGATGGATCCTTTTATGCCTTCTTTGCTAATGTGCAGAAGGCCATATGTCCCGGCTGCACCGTATCTGCCGGTGCCCTGGAAACTGCCCGGATTGATAAAAAGGGTGTCTCCCGTTGTATGGCAGACCGGTATATGAGTGTGACCATAGACAATACAGTCTGCATGTGGAAAGCGTGCAAAGAGTCTTTCTTCTATATTATGACGGGGCCCGGTTCCATGACAAATTCCAATGGAGTACCCTTTTAATATAATGATTTTTTCTTCCGGCAAAACTCGCCGGGTCGATTGATTACACATGTTTCCGTGAACACCATAAACATCTTTTCCATTAAAAGCGGTCAAAAGAGAAATATCTGTTAAATCACCGGCATGGATAATTGCATCACAGCCGGGGAAAGCAGCCGCACAGTTTTTGCGAAATTGTGCTGTGCTTGTGCTGAGATGGGTGTCTGACAGGATTCCGATTTTTAGTACCTTACTCATAAATCCCTTGTTTTTTGTGACAGAAAATAAGTATTCGAGTTTGAAATCAAACTGTTAGAAACACCTTCAAGGTACTTATACCCATAAAGCTGGTACTGAAAAGAGTGCAGGAATTTTTACCGTTAACCGGTGTTAGCATATTGAACCTTGTTTTTAAAACTGGCTATAGGCGATAACTGCAGTCACCCATTATACCCAAGCTGAAAATGTAAGCATCCAAAAAATTATCAGGCGATAAAATGTTGATGAGCAATATCGGTTGCAGAATTGAAGAAAAGGCAGGTATAATGAGTTACTTTACTGGCTGATCACCAACTGATAATGGTCAAAAACAAAATCCAAATATGCCCACAGGGCACTCTGTTCATTCTCTATATGGAGTTAAGTGATGTATACCGCATCTGATTTGCGCAAAGGTTTAAAATTACAGATCGATGGAAGTCCCTATGTTATAATAGAATTTTCTTTTTCCAAACCCGGGAAAGGGCAGGCACTGTATCGTTGTAAAATGAGGAATATGATCACCGGGAACCAGCTGGTGCAGACGTATCGTTCAAATCATAAATTTGAACGGGCTGTGCTTGAGGAGAGGAAAATGCAGTTTTTATACAATCAGGATGAAGAGTTCCACTTTATGGATACAGAAAGTTATGAACAGCTCTTTATTACCAAAGAACAGCTCGGGGAAAATGTGAGCTATCTCACTGACAATATGGAGCTGCAGGTCCTCTTCTTTGACGACAAACCGATAGATGTGAGCCTGCCTATCTTTGTGAATCTGGAGGTTACTGTTGCTGATCCCTGGGCTAAGGGGGATACTTCAGGAACAGACACCAAACCTGTCACCGTGGAGACAGGCTATCAGCTCAATGTGCCGCCGTTCGTAGAACAGGGAGACAAAATCCAGATAGACACCCGTACGGGGCAGTATGTGACTCGCGTTAAAGAGTAGATCGGATGCTTGAACTGCAAGGGCTGCATATGCGTGCGGCTCTGTTTCGGTTGATCAGGGCGTTCTTTTACGATCAGGGGTTTCTTGAAGTAGACACACCTCTCCGCCAGCCGGTTTTCATTCCTGAAAGTACAATTGTTCCCCTCGAAGCAGATGGTCAGTATCTGCAGACTTCCCCCGAGCTCTGCATGAAAAGATTACTGGCGAGGGGATGTACTGAAATTTTCCAGATATGTCCCTGCTTCAGAAAAGGGGAGACAGGCCGCCTGCACCTGGAAGAATTTACCATGCTGGAATGGTATCGCAGTGGCGCCGACTATCTGGATCTTATGTCTGATTGTGAAGAGTTGCTGCGGTTTATCGCTCAGGGCATCGAGTCCAATTATCTATATGATTCAGACAAACAGCGACCCAAGTGGTTCTCAAAAACTGACATAGCATCAGATTGGCAGAAGATACGTGTTGCTGACGCGTTTGAACGTTTTTCTCCTGTCTCTTTAGCTGACGCTCTTGAAAAAGACCAGTTTGATGAACTTCTCGTGGAATATATTGAACCGCGTCTGGGCTTTGGTGTGCCGACTTTTCTCTATGATTATCCGGTGGAACTGGCGTCTCTTGCAAAGCGCAGTGCTGTAGACCCACAAGTTGCTGAACGGTTCGAGCTGTATATTAATGGTTTGGAACTGGCCAACGGCTTTTCAGAACTTACGGATAATGAGGAGCAACGGGCCAGATTCATAACAGAAATAGCGGTTCTGGAAGCGCACGGTCGAAGAGGGGTGAAAATGCCGGAACGATTTCTGGATGATTTACAAAACCTGGACACTGCTGCAGGGATCGCTCTGGGTGTTGATCGTCTTTTCATGCTGCTTATGGGCTATGAGAACTTGTCTGAGGCGGTCACTTTTCATCCTGGCGATTATTTGTAGGCTGCGTCGTGTGTTTTCCGTGCTCGTGCTCGTGAACGTGAACGTGTTCGTACACGAAAAAAACATAGTGTCCAGTGTACAATTTTGACCATATGTAATATTTAGTGCCTTACTCCTGAAAACCAGTCATAAAAAAAAGAAATCTGGAGGATGTATTGAAATTAGGAACTTAAAGTAGTCACCAAGGTACTTATACCCCCTTGTGGGGTGCGAGGTCTTCTGAAACCTGCGAAAATTTTGAATATGTTTTCGTAGACGGGCACGAGGACGAGGACGAGGACGGGAACGAGCACGAGCACGGGAACTAACACGGTCTAGTATCACAGAAAAGAGCGAGAAAATGCGATAACATGACCCAAAGTTTTATTGACGGAAACGAGGCAATAGCGAGAGCCGCAGTACAGGCCGGTTGCCGCTTTTTTGCAGGATATCCAATCACACCTGCAACAACTATCTACCAGCAGATGCTGCAGCTGCTCCCTCCAGTTGAAGGGGTGTGTCTGCAGGGAGAAGACGAAATTGCCTCTATCGGATTTTGCATCGGAGCCTCCATGGCGGGTGTTAAATCAATGACAGCAACCTCGGGGCCCGGAATCAGTCTTTACAGCGAACAGATATCCTTTGCCATAGGCGGTGAAATTC
>CAXMTO010000437.1:0-5369 GCA_964196355.1 uncultured Myxococcota bacterium | reverse complement strand
TGTCCAAAAGCTTGATGATACCGATTTTGCCGGTTTCAGCTGGGACGTCATGCAGAAGGGTGATCGTCTTCTCTATCTCCAGACGTATATGGCCTATAATCTCTTCAATTATCCAAATTTCCAGGATCCAATCATTAGTTCCGAATTTGGCAACATGACTGGTATGGGAGATAGGAACAGTCTTGGCAATATCTGGCATACATCAGGTGTTTACCAGGATAAAGTTGCCGCATTCAACTATTTTGTCGCTGGTGGCTGGTCACAGACCAGACCTGACGACGATGGCTTTTTCAATGATCCTTTCAGCCCGACAGGTGCTAACACCGATGACGAAGATGGTTATTCCATTTACATTGGTGCAAGATATGACCTGGATGAGAGTAGGTTAAAATTAGGTGCTGAATTTAATTATGGTTCACAGTACTGGCTGGCAATGGCTCCGGGACACGATGAAATTTATCAATCCAAGCTTGCAACCCGTGGTCAGGTCTATGAAATATATGCCATCTATGATCTCCCCACCGGTGAGGCAATATCCAAATATGCCAAAACCTTTATGCGTCTGGGATATCAGCACTATGAATATGACTATTCCACTTCCGGTGACTGGAATTTGGCCTCATACGATTTAAGTGATTCTGCGGATCTTGGTAAAATGCAGATGATGGGTATGGATCCGGTTGAAAAGGCCGATCAGGTGTATCTTACCTTTGAGGCGTATTTTTAGTAGAGTGGCCATAATTTAAGCGTTTTTACCCTCAAGAGGGTACTGAGAGAAGTTCCGATTCTTCCCGTTTATCGGGACTAAGGTATTACGCTCAATTACGCGCAGCAGAATCTTTTTCGCTCTTTATGGGAATGTCCGTGGTCTATGGGCATTCCCATTTTTTTGCCTTTTTTTACCTCTTTCACTTTGCGCAGAAGTGTGTTGATATACTATTCTGTTAACCAGAAACTAGAAGGTTGTCCGAGAATAGGCATTTTCTCTCAAGTCGAGGCATTTTGAAAAAATTAGCGCAGCCATATGTTAGATATTGAGAGCATTATTTTTTCAAAATAACGAAGAGTTGGGTGAAAGGGGCATTCTCGGGCAAGCTCCTAGACTGAAGATCATGATTTCACATTACAATAATCAAACGGCAGGAGAAACACATGTACCGCGTTCTGGAATGATCTGCAGATATGGTTTTTTTGATCGACACGGTGGTGTCGGTGCTCCTCCTTTTGACTCGATGAACGTCAGTTACGGTGTCGGAGATAGAGAAAACACAGTATCGAAAAATCGTCAACAAATTCAAAAAATGCTGGGATCTTCTTCTCTCCTTTCCGCAAAACAGGTTCACAGTGACAGGATTTACTGCCTGACAACACCCATAAACAGCAACAGGGAAATTGAGAATGTTGACGCCTTGGTGACTGACCAGCAGGGAGTCGGACTCATGATTCAGCAGGCCGATTGTCAGGCGGTTCTTCTTTTTGATCCGGTGAACAATGTCGTTGCCGCGGTGCATTGTGGCTGGCGAGGCAATGTGTCCAATATTCTCGAGAAAGTTGTTCATCGAATGATATCTTGTTTTGGTGTTAGTCCGGAGGAGCTTGTAGTTGTGATAAGTCCTTCCCTGGGGCCATGTTGTGCGGAGTTTGTCAATCATAAAGGAGAGTTACCTGACGAGTTCAGGCCATTCATGGTGTCAGAAAATCATTTTGATTTTTGGCAGATATCAAAAAACCAGCTTGTCAATGCCGGATTGACAGAGGTAAATATTACAGTGGCCGGCGACTGTACATGTTGTTCCAGCGATTACTTTTCATACAGGCGGTCCAGTCGGGTATCAGCTGGGGTGACAGGGAGAAATTGCTCGGTAATTGTTATGGAAAAGGAAAGTTTAAAGGAAACATCTCCTTAAACTAAGGTGGGCTCCGCCCACAATCCAAAAGATAAATTATACCACCACAGAGAGCACAGAGGAAACTGAGATAGTATTTTTTCTCTGTGCTCTCTGTGTCCTCTGTGGTTTAAGTTTCTGGAAGTCTACGCTTATCTGTTGTTTTTTATGACAGGTTTCTGGAGTAAGGTACTAACCTGAATAACAAAGCTTTATGTGAAGAAAACATGCGGATATTACTGATAGAAGATGATGCGAAAATAAGCTCATTTATTGAAAAAGGGCTCCGGGAGGCCGGCTTTAACGTGGATGTCTGTGGCAATGGGCGATCCGGATTAGATCGGGCTCTGAGCAATTCCTATGATGCGGCGATAATAGATCTGATGCTGCCTCACTTAGACGGTCTGAGTGTCATTGAGTCTATGCGGACAGAAGATGTAAATACCCCCGTTTTGATCCTCAGTGCCAAACAGTCTGTTGACGACAGAATTCAGGGGCTGCAGCGGGGCGGTGATGATTATATGATTAAGCCGTTTTCTTTTAGTGAATTGCTGGCGAGAATCAGAGCCCTTATCAGGAGAGATCAGAAATCTGCTCAGCCCACCCTTCTTCGTGCCGGCGAATTGGAAATGGATCTTTTAAGACATGAGGTATACAGGCAGGGAGAAAAAATTGAGTTACCTGCGAAGGAATATGGTCTGCTGGAATACATGATGCGCAATGTTGGCATTGTTCTGTCAAAAACTGCTATTCTTGAGCGGGTGTATGATTATTCTTTTGATCCTCAAACGAATGTCGTCGATGTACTGGTCTGCAGATTGAGAAATAAAGTGGACAGAGATTTTACAGAAAAAATGATCCATACCGTAAGAGGCGTGGGCTATGTTCTTAAGTCTTAGTAGAGAGGATTTTACCTGGTCAAGATTCAGAAAAGCATTGCCGCCTTTTCTTCTGCTGTGGTCTGGAAGTGCTCTGCTGGCTTTTACATATCTCATGGTTGTTCGGACTCAGCTGCACGCAATTGAACGAAGCGAAACAGAGAAGCTCCTAACGACCTACCTCTCGATCAATCACCCGGCGAATTTCCATCCTGGTACTCAACATTTGCAGGGGGACACCCCTTTGCAGGGGCTCCTTTTTGTTAGGATGATAAGAGGGCGCGACCATATTATTGTGGTTAATGAAAATGTTGAACAGCACTTTTTTAGGGGGCTCGTTGATTTGTCGCCGGAAAAAAAAGGGGTATGGCTCGGTGTAGGGTCGGGTGAAGACGAAAAGATACTGTCTATAGTTACCAGGATGTACGGCAACAACATTCTGGTTCAGGCGGCAAAAGATGGGAGCGAATGGTATGGCTTGTACAGTAAACTTGTTCGACAGACACTACTGGTTGTTGCAGGCAGCTCCCTGATATTATTACCACTTGCATTCTATTATGTAAGGCTCAGTCTCTCTTCTCTCTTATTTACCAGAAAAAAAATCACCGAATTGGCTCAGACGCAAAAGTCCGGGCTTCTCCCCGAGGACGGTAATGGACCTGAGCTGGACAGTCTCTATAAACAGGTGAATCGCTTTATTCGCCAAAATCATCACCTCGTCTCGGAAATGCAGGATTCTTTAGATAATGTGGCTCATGATCTCAGAACCCCTATGACTCGCCTGCGTTCCGTGGCTGAATATGGATTGCAGGCAGAAAATGATGCCGAATTACGAGAAGCGCTTTCAGACTGTCTCGAAGAGTCTGAGCGTGTATTAGCCATGCTGAAAATAATGATGAGTGTGGCCGAGGCGGAGTCAGGAACAATGCAGCTTGAGCTGCGGGAATCTGAGCTAGGAGAGACACTGACTGAAATTATTACCCTGTATGAGTATGTGGCAGAAGAGAAAATGGTGGAAGTACGGCTGGAAACCGAAACCGAGGTCTCTGTCATGCTGGATCGTACCCGGATTTCGCAGGTGTGGGCGAATTTGCTGGACAACGCCATTAAGTATGGCAAAGAAGGCGGCTGGGTGAAAATATCTGTTACGCGGGACGGGTCATATGGTGTTGTTGCATTTGAAGACAACGGCATGGGGATATCCGAAAATGAACAGGGACGAATATGGGATAGATTGTACAGAGGAGACCGGAGTCGTTCTCAGAAAGGACTCGGGTTGGGGTTAAATTATGTTCGTGCGGTTTTAGAGGCCCACGGAGCGACTATCTCTGTGAGTTCCATATTGCATGAAGGCAGCCGTTTTGAGATACGGCTACCTTTAAATCACTCAGATGCGTAAGAGAAATCACAGACCAGCGGAGAGTGGTCTGAGAGTCGTACGTCGGGAATATAAAAATTATTAATTTGAATCCCGCTGCTGTGCAGGATGAAGTCTATCTGCCGCTGTGGGGAATGGCTGGGGTGAGATGGGGTATTTGAGATATTTGCATTTTTCAGACCGGTTGCGGCAAGAAAAAGATTAAGTTCACGATCTCCCCAGAACGTGTTGAAATCACCAGTAATAATAAGGTCTTTCCCTGTTTCCTTAGTGAGGCTGTGGAGGAAATCAAGCTGGTTCTGTCGGTGTCTGTATTTGACAGAAAGGTGGACGATAAAAATGGCAATCTCTCGAAGGTCAATCTGGATGATCAGCCGCTTGACGCCTTGCTCAAAATAATGAAAGTGATGTTGCTCTATTGCCTGACGGCTCAGCAGGGCATTGGACTGTCTATTGAGTACAGGGACTTTCTGCGCCAGAGAGTCATTTGGATATTTATTTTCAACAACATAATTGAATCCAAGCTCCCTGGCTATGATCCTTGCCTGGCAGAATTTTCCCGATCGGTATGAACCGGCATCCACCTCGACCAGAGCGACTATATCGGGATTGACCGAAGCAATAAAATTTATTATCCGCTGCAGATTCAACCCGGTTTTTTTAAAAAAGCCGGAGAAAGGCAAGGGCATGTGGTAGCCATTTTTATGTCCGGTTCCGTAGCGTATGTTATAGAGAAGTAATCGCATAGGTTTGTTATGCTGCCCTGCAGATTAATGGCTGAGGAATCATGTTATCAATGATAATGATTTTAGTACCTTACTCCTGGATTTCTGAATAAAAAATAAGAAAATAAGGAATGTATATTGAAATTATGTGGTTACATATACCACCAAGGTACTTATACCCCCTTGTGGGGTGTTAGTCACAGCGGGCCAATACGATGCCCATTTTTCTAAGTTGGAAAATGAGATTTCATTACGGAAATGTGTATGGTAGGCTGGTCTGGTAGTAGCCCAGATTTCTCACCAGCAAAGATGATTACATATTCAAGAAGCACCCCAGTGAACTATAGTAGTTTATGTTTGCTGGGGTAGCGACGCGGAAGATGTGATCATATCTGCTGGCCTTTGGTGAACATTGTGTAAAATTTCTCGTCAAATCGAACGGGTGGCAAGCTGTTACAATGAAAACACTTTCAGAAAATTGACACAATGTTCATGAGAAATG
>CAXMTO010000436.1:0-3424 GCA_964196355.1 uncultured Myxococcota bacterium | reverse complement strand
TGTACCTTCATTTTATTCCCAGACCCCAAACTGGTGGAAAACCTATATGGCTCCCGATGGGCTGCGGCTGGGTCTTGACCTTCAGGGCGGCATGCATCTCGTGCTGAAAGTCAATCTGGAAAAAGCTGAAGAAAACGCCCTGGAATTTGCTGCAACTGACCTTAAAGACAGTCTGGCAGAAGAATCGATCAGTGCGGTCAGGACCACTTCATCATCGACCAATACCATCATATTCACTTTGCCAAATGCGAGTGTGGTTGACCAGGTCAAAGAGATTGTGACTGAGGATTTCCCCGATATCACTACCCGTATTGAAGCCAAAGAGGGGAGTTTTCCCCGTATTTTTCTGACTCTCAAAGAAGAAAAAAAGGACTATATAAAAATCCACGCAGTAGAACAATCACTTGAGATTCTACGCAACAGAATAGATCAGTTTGGTGTAGCTGAACCCGTCATCATCAGACAGGGAAACAATGAAATTGTCATCCAGCTCCCCGGCGTAAGAGATCCCAAACGTGCGCTCAAACTCCTCGGCGATACTGCTCAGCTTGAATTCAAACTGGTAGCCGATAGTACTGGTCTCAACCTGGGGCAATTGATTGATCAAGCCCGCACCTCAGGTCAATGGAGCGACGGTGAGTCCCTCACTAAACTCAACCGGTCTCTGCAAAACAGGCTCCCGGAAAACACATCCATACATTTTGAGAAAGATATCGATAAACAAACCGGTCGAGAGATCCTGGTGCCACTTCTTATTGAAAACAAAATCCTCATGTCCGGAGAGATGATCAAAGATGCCCAGGTGCGAATCGGCGGCAACTTTAACGAACCCTATGTCAGCCTTGACATGACCGGACGTGGAGGCAAAGTATTCGCCACTATCACAGAGAAGAACGTAGGCCGGCGAATGGCCATTGTTCTGGATGAAGTTGTCCGGTCCGCACCTGTTATTCGTGAACGTATCCTCGGTGGTTCCGCCCAGATTTCCGGCAGCTTCACCCATGAGGATGCGGCAGACCTCGCTATTGTCCTCAGGGTAGGTGCTCTTCCTGCCCCGGTTGATATCATTCAAAACATGACAGTAGGTGCAAGCCTTGGCCAAGATTCAATCAACAAGGGGCTAACCTCAGGTATTTTTGGCGCTATACTGGTGCTCAGCTTCATGATAATCTATTACCGGACATCCGGGATAATCGCCAACAGCGCATTGATCCTGAACATTCTGTTTCTCTTTACCGGTCTTGCGATTCTCAATGCGACTCTGACCCTTCCCGGTATTGCGGGTATTGTCCTCTCCATCGGGATGGCAGTTGACGCAAACGTCCTTATTTTTGAGAGGATGCGGGAGGAGTACGCACTTGGCAAATCTGTGAGATCGAGTGTTGACAGCGGTTTTGGAAAAGCGTTTCTGACAATCATAGATTCCCAGGTAACAACCCTGATCACCGCGCTCGCTCTTTTCATGTTTGGTACAGGGCCAATCAAGGGTTTCGCCATTACTCTCTCTTTGGGTATTATCTTTAACCTGTTCGCGTCGCTGTTTTACTCCCGCACTGTATTTGACACGCTTAACGCAGTAAAACCGATGAAAAAACTGACCTTCCTTCGGTTTACCAAACAACCGAATCTGGATTATCTGAAACTCAAAAATATCACCTATGGCGTATCTGCCGTTTTCATTGCCATCGGCCTCATTGCCTTTGTCCAGATCGCCAGAGGCAAAGCAAATATGGGAGTGGATTTCTCCGGTGGATCCCTTCTGCAGTATAAGGCCAGTCAAGATTTTACAATGTCTGAAATTCGAAAGGTATTTGCTCAAAATGGTATGAAAGATGTCAATCTGCAGGAGGTTGAAGGCGAACACCGCCTTATCATCAAAATTAAAAAATCTGAAAAGGTAGTGGCTAATCTTGACGAAACAGTTGACGATATTCTCTCCACAAACCTTGCTGACAAGCAGTTTGTTCTGGAAAGTCAGTCAGAAATTGGTTCTTCTGTCAGCTCTGTGCTGAGGAATAAGGCCATCCAGGCCATTATTATTTCTCTTGCCGGAGTTATTGTCTACCTCGCCTTGAGATTCGACATACGTTTCGGCCTCGCTGCTGCCATTGCAACCTTTCACGATGTCCTCGTCGTGCTCGGTATCTGCTGGCTGATGAATGTGGAAATCACCCTGCTCATAGTAACTGCCCTGCTGACCCTTGCGGGTTACTCACTCAATGACTCTGTTGTCGTTTTTGACAGGATCAGAGAAAATGTGCGAAAGGGAGGAGGAAAAGCTCTTGCATCCTCAATCAACGACAGTATTAATCAGGTACTGAGCCGAACAGTTGTTACCTCACTTACCTCCGCGATGGTTCTGATCGCTCTGTTCTTCATGGGTGGTTCTGTGATACACGATTTTGCCTTTGCCCTTTTAATGGGTGTAGCAGTTGGTACTTATTCATCGATTTTTATTGCCAGCCCACTGCTGACGATATGGGAACCCGGCGCCGCCAAGCAGTAGATATTCTGGGAATCAAGATATTTTCACCGTAGGCTGCTGCCAGGAAAAATTGATTTCGGAATGTTGAAATTCCAGTTAAATCCCGGATGCTTTTATCCGGGTAAGGTGGCGTTCAACAGAAGTAACACCGGTTAACGGTAAAAACTCCTGCACTCTTTTCAGTACCAGCTTGCTGGGTATAAGTACCTTGGCGGTATAGGTAGCCACTTAATTTCAATATACATTCCTCAGTTTCTTGTTTATTACGACAGGATTTCTGAAGTAAGGTACTAACAAAAAGAGTAGACACACTTTGCAGCCCACCCAGCTTCCTGAATACGCGACCCGGATTACACTGGGCACCGCTTTTTCTTTTTCATGTCACAAAGGAGTATCGTGTTTCACTGAGTGCTGCCGATTGCTGGACCTTGCCCTCACCCCGTATGATCTCCTCCGTCTCAGAAAAAGCACGGGGATGCATTCTGAAAAACTGCTCGAAAGTTATATAATAGTTGAACATAATCCCGACGAACCGTTTCCACGATTTTATTTGACTATGGTGGATGATGGCCGTGGGAGTTGTGTCTTTGTTGGCAAATCCGGTTGCACCGTCTACAAAGACCGCCCCGGCGCCTGCCGCACGTATCCGCTGGGCAGGGCTGCTGTCAGTAGAACCGAGGGTGTTATTGAAGAGCATTACGTTCTTATGAGAGAAACCCACTGCCGGGGTTTTGCCGAAAAAAAACAACAGGATATTGCAAGGTACAGTAGAGAGCAGGGAATCGAGACATATAATCAGTTCAATGATAGCGTTGCTTCCATTCTTCAGCATGATGCAATCAAAAATGGCTTCGTGCCTTCAAAGAAACAGGCTGATCTCTACACGCTTGCACTGTATAATATAGATACCTTCAGGGAACAATTATTCTCGGAAAAGAT
>CAXMTO010000435.1:0-4792 GCA_964196355.1 uncultured Myxococcota bacterium | reverse complement strand
GATTATTAATAGAAGAAGAGAAATTACAGCAATCAGCAGAAGTAACTTTTGAAGGGACTTATTCATAGGAGGAACATCTTCTAACAATTAGGAATTAACAATTTCAAAAGTGCAGATGTCTTGCCAACATCTTGAGTTTTGTAATGCAAAATCTGACTCAACATATCCACCGTACATCTTGATACTTTGAGAATAATTCACAACTCAACATGTATAGCAGACATTGTAAGTCGGTATAGTTAACAATACTGTACGAATGTTTCACTTTTGGGAAGGGGGAAAAGGGTAAACTTGTTGCAGGATGTTTTAATTTTTTATCGTGTTATTTGACCGGAAATATTCCGATGCGGGTCTCCCTTAAAGAGCTTTTCTACGCTAGCACCAATTAGTCACATTTTGTCAAAGAACAGTTGAAAACTGTTATTACTTATTTATGTGCCACTATGTGGTATATAAATAAATACATTTGGAAGAAAAATACAGCAAGCCTGTCTGACAACTTCAATCTTTTCTTGTCAAAATGGGGGCTGATTAACACGAACATCTCAAGCCAAGCACTGAATGTTCAAGTATAGATCAGTATGATTTTCTAATTATTTTGAATGAGGGGGCTATCATGAAAAAAAATAAAATCGCTGTGACTCGCAGGCAGGTTCTGAAAACAGGATTATGTGCAGGTGCCTGTATGATGCTCCCGTGGCATGTGAACAAAAAGGTATATGCGGCAATGCTGGCCGATGGACTCAGTGATCCGTCCTTGCAGCCCAAATTCGTGGAGCTGGTTCCTAATGCACTGGATCCGGGTTTCCTCTTCAGGGATCTCAATGAAAATGGAGGTCCTGTACAAAGACCCAACTTTAGTATTAGCATTAAGGAAACGGTCCAGCAGACCGGGCTCATTAACCCGAGAAACGGCAGGAAACTGAATACAAGAATCTGGGGATATGGAAAGAAGACGGTATCCTGGCCCGGACAGACAATACAGGTTATGACTCCATCGGCAGGTGGTGCAGACGAAACCATTGTACGGTGGGCAAATGAACTGCAGGGCAAGAAACATCTGCTGCCGGTAGATACAAATCTGCACTGGTGTTATTCACTCCATGGGAGCAGTTCGGCCAATGGGGTGGATTATAGGCAGTATTCTATCCATAAAAATGGTGTGCCGATTATTACCCATTTGCACGGTGGCAATACCGACTTTCAATATGACGGCAATCCTGAGTTTTTCTACAACCCAGACGGTACAGTGAAAGGGCCCCAATGGGATTTTGTACCAGGTGGGTTCACCAACACGTTCCGATACAATAATGATGTACAACCTGGAAATCTTTGGTATCACGACCATGCACTTGGCTTAACCCGACTCAACGTCTATGCTGGTCTTGCTGGTTTCTACTTTATCCGTGACGAATTTGATACCGGAACGCAGGACAACCCAATTGGTTTGCCGGCCTTTCCTTATGAACTGGCCTATGCAATTCAGGACCGCATGTTCACCGCTAAAGGGGAATTGTTTTATCCGGCGTTTCCGGGAGATCCGTTTTACGATGATTTTATTATCGGCGAAGAAGCGAATCTACCCGAAAACTTATTCCCCGGCGGAGGCCCGACTGCTCTGGCAGAATTTTTTGGGGATCACATGGTGGTCAACGGCAAGATCTGGCCAAAGGCCAACGTTGAGCGACGACACTACCGTATGCGTCTGTTAAACGGCACAGACAGCCGTTTTATGGTGCTTCGTTTTCGTGAAGTTGACTTGGATGCCACAGATCTCAGCAGTGCTGGTGTTCCATTACCATTCTATGTCATCGGCAGCGATCAGGGATTGTCCTCTGCGGCGGTTCAGACCGATACATTAGTATTTGAACCCGGCTCACGTTATGACATTGTCTTTGATTTTGCTCAGGTAAGTGACGCCACCCGGATTATAATGGAAAATATTGGCGGCGACGCCCCCTTTGGCGGGGACTATGGTGATGCGTTAGCTGAAGAAGATTTTTTCCCCGACAGACAAACCGACCGTATCATGGCCTTTGACGTTGTGTTGCCTGATAGCGGCATTCCAGATAATTTCACTCCCAGTGCTATCAATCAATACGGCGGTAATAACAACACTGTTGACAATGTCCGCAAAGTAGCTTTGTTTGAAGGGAAAGATGAGTTTGGACGATTACAGCCTCTTCTGGGAGCTTATGTGGATTCCGAATGGAAAGCCATTCCTTGGCATAGTCCGACAACTGAAACCCCAGAGCTTGGTACAACTGAGGAGTGGGAGATATACAATTTTACCGGAGATGCCCATCCTGTACATCTGCATTTGGTAAACTTTGAAATCCTTGGTCGCAACTTCATAACGTTCGATTCGGACAATGGTGATCCCGGACAAATTGTTGTACAGCACAATGGTTCAGAGGGAGTAGCCCCTGCTGTAATAAATGTGGTTGAAGGAGGCGCGGTATCCTTAGGTCCTGCAGAGGGATACGTCGAAAATGCACCAAAAGATATGGTTACGGCACTGCCGGAACAGGTTACCAGAATCAGAGCCACCTTTGACAAGCCTGGCCGTTATGTCTGGCATTGCCATATTCTGTCCCATGAGGACCATGAAATGATGCGTGTACTGCAGGTAATTGAATAGCTTTAATCACATATAATTATGAGCCGCCTTTGAGCGGCTCTTTTTTTCTACCTGCAAATATTCATCCTTATCTACTTCAATTATGCCTGATTTAAGTTGCAAAATATGGGCCAGGTCAACATGAAAAAGGTCAACATGCTTGCCACACTCTTGAGTCTATGATGAAGGATTACCAGTTAAGGTGTCCTCTGGACATGGCAACCCTTTAAGAATGATTCATGAGTTTCGATTTATAGCAGCCATTGAAAGTCGCTTCTGTCTCTACTAATGCCCTGCATATAAAATGAAGACCCCCAGATAAAACAGGGGGCAATGGATAGGTCTTTTCTACTTGACAATGTCAGACATATCAGCAGACATCTTAACTCGGCAGTTAACAATATGGTATGTATGTTTAACTTTTTGTGAGGGTTGGGAAAGTCAACACTCGTTGCAGGATGTTTAACTTCTCAGAAATCAAAATGGGCTAACGTCAAAGTTAACCGACCTAAAACCAACGAGGAATAACCACAGATAACGTAAACATGAAACCTGCCACGCTCAAAAAACAGCAGGTTTTAGGGTCCGGTTGAACGCCTCGTTAGGCTTTGCATGGCTCACTGTAATGCCTTCTCCAAGGAGAGCCTGTTACTTCAATGGCTTTTACTAGGTCAATAATTCGTTTTTACAGTTCAAATTGTATCTCTGTACCTACAAAACAGTCTTTAATCTTATCTTTTTCTAGTTCTTTTCTTAAAATATCTGTTGCTTTTGTTTTTTTAACAAATGGATCAGGAAAATAATCAGTGCAGTGGTTAAGATAAAGATCTGGATTGTCATATTCCCCTTCTAACTTGGAAGCAACAGATTTCACATCCTCCTCTGAATAACGCACCATGTGTGTTCCGCCAATAATAGCATGTATTTTGTTACTGCTTGTTTGTTTAACGTAATTACAGATATTCAATATTCCGCTATGTGCACATCCGGTTATAATTACTTCGCCTTTTTTTGTACTTAAAATAAGACTTAAATCGTCAAGAACTGGATCAGCAACATATTTACCTTTTTCAAGATGCATGGCGTTTGGTTCAAGTCCGTCTTTTTCATTTCTTTCTGTTATTTCACCTGTTGTTCTTAAATTTGAAGCAAGTTGTAAGGATTGTGTAGTCAAATTAATATCCAGTTTGTCTTCCTGACTCTTTGTTAATGAAGGACAACGGTGCTGTTTCTTAAAAATATGTAATATCTTATATATCTTTTTTTCACGAAAAGAAGGGTGCGCAATAAGAGTTAATTTCTTTTTTGCATTTCTTTTATCAAGCAAGCCTGGCATACCCCCAGTATGATCAGTATGACCATGTGACAGAGCCAACTTTGTGATATCATCAGGAGATATAGATAATGCTTCCATATTATTTAAAAGGGTTTTTCCATCTACCCCAGTGTCATAAAGTATATTTTCTCCATCAATCGTAATTAAGAAACTTTGTCCATGACCAACCTTTAGGTTTTTATTGTTAGTTGCTATGTTGCTAAACAAGTTTAATATTGTTGCCTGCATGATAATCCCCCTCTTTTTTAAATTTTGAACTATTATTTCTCCATTCTTCTTTATGAAGTTATTCCTGAAATAGCGGATATTGCCGCGATATTGCTTTTATATCCAGTATAGAGGCAAATTGCCGACTCAACCATTCTTGCCAAGTTGTTAATTTGTTATATGAAACACTAGAAATTGAAAGAGCAGGATGAACAGGTGTGTCAATATCCTTTTCGAGCAAAAAGACTCTGTCCCCAGCGTTCTGGGCACAAACAGTTGATGGAAGATATAATAAAATAGAATAGAGCCAAGAAAACACCAATAGGTTGATCATAATTCCCCCAAAGTGATGTTAGAGAAATTAAGCCCTGACCAAATCAAGTACAATTGTCATCTCTACGTCCGGGCCAGTGTAAACGTAAAGAGAAATGATGTTACTCTAGATGTGTAGTTCTTATGCTTAAACCATTACAATTTACCAATAATAATGTCAATGATTATTAGATAAAAACAAATCTGTCAGGAGGTACTATTACTGGCAATATTACGGATCATGATATTGGGACTATGTATAAGAATATGTGATAGTTTTGGGATTTAAAAAGGCGATTCAAAAGTAAAGATGCCTT
>CAXMTO010000434.1:0-15239 GCA_964196355.1 uncultured Myxococcota bacterium | reverse complement strand
TTTCAGCGCTTCTATTGTGTGTTCCAGAAGTGTTGTCTTGCCCGAACCGGGACCGCTGATCAGGTTGAGGGCAACGGCTCCTGCCTCTTCAAAATGTTCCCGATTTGTTCTGGCCAAAGCGTCGTTGGCAGCAAAGAGGCTGGCATGTACATCTATTGTTTTGGTATGGCTGTGATCATGGCCATGACCATGGTCTGAAGGGCTCGAACAGCCGCAGGTATCACACATTTTAGTACCTCATAATTAGTGCCTTACTCCATAAAACCTGTCGTAATAAACAAGAAATGGTAAGAGAGGTTTGAAATCAGAAACTTAGAGTTACCACCAAGGCACTTATCCAGCGACTCTAAAAATTTTCCGACTTGTCGGGTTAGATTGAGATTGCTGTTAACGTCAGCTTCTATTGCCATCTCTTGGTTCGGTTGTGAGTAAAACTATCATGATTGAAAGTGCTCACACCCCACAAGGGGGTATAAGTACCTATTCCATTTCAACCTGGCGCAGCAAAAGGTCGTCGCCTCCATCTGGAATGAGAAATAACTCTCCACATCGCAGACATTTTTCAGGTTTTGTTCCAGCTGCAGTTTCAATATGGCCACAATCTGTGCAGGTATAGGTCACTGGCGGAATTTGAATGTTGAGCTTCGCACCTCTTAGAAGATCATCATCGGCCGAAAGTATGTCAAAACCAAACTGGAAGGAATCAACGACAACTCCGGATAGAGGGCCTATTTCCATAGTGATGCCGATTATTTTTGTCGCATTATTGCTTGCCGCCAGTTCCTGCAGCTGTCCAATAAGGCCCTGGACTAAAGAAATTTCATGCATAGTTGTCGTCAGCAGATTCGTGGAAGCGGCATGCCGTGGAGCGGCATGACAATTCGTGTGCCTCCTACCGGGGTATTGATAATTACCCTGCCCGCCTTTCCGGCTATGAGACGGCCTATAATGACAGCTTCTTTACCAGCAGGTGATGAGCGCATCACCTCGAGCACTTTTTCGGCCTGGGCTCCACTGACAATAGCCAGACATTTCCCCTCATTGGCAAGATAGAGTGGCTCAAGGCCCAGAAGTTCACAGGCGGCTCTAACCTCCGGACGAACAGGCAAATCTTCATCGCTCAGTTCGATGCAGAGTCCACTGTTTTCGGCAATTTCGTTGAGGGTTGAGGCTACACCTCCTCTGGTTGGGTCACGAAGGGAATGAACAGTGCCTTTCGGTAAGTCCCGTAAAAGTGCAGCCACAAGATTATGGAGCGGCATGGTATCGCTCATGAGGTTTCCCTGGACAGACACCCCGGCCCTTCGGGTCATTATAGTTATGCCGTGATCACCCATTGTGCCGGACAAAATTACGGCATCACCTTCTTGTGCGTTTTTTGACGAGATATGTATATCATCATCAACAAAACCGATACCGGAGGTATTGATAAATATTTTATCTGCTTTGCCTCTGGGAACAACCTTCGTGTCCCCTGTAACAATAGGGGTTCCTGCTTCATTGCACGCTTCAGCGATAGAAATGATCACTCTTTCCAGATCTTCAAGAGGCAGTCCCTCTTCGAGAATAAGACCAAGGCTCAAACATAGGGGTTTTGCTCCCCGCATGGCAAGATCGTTGATGGTACCATGCACCGCAAGTTTACCTATATCGCCACCCGGAAAAAATAGAGGATCTACGACATAGCTGTCTGTGGTGAAGGCCAGTCGACCCGGCTGGTTTTCAAGAATCGCACTGTCTTCGAGGCTGCGTAGAACCGGATTATCAAGGTGCTTGAGAAACAAATCGCTTATCAGCTGCTGGCTTGCAAGTCCCCCACTGCCGTGGTCAAGTAATATTGTTTTTTCGGACATTGAAGTAATACCTATAGCTCCCGACCATATTTATGGTATGCGGCACACGTTCCCTCACTGGAAACCATACAGGGGCCAATAGGATTGGCCGGGGTGCACCTGGTGTCAAAGAGCGGACATTCTGTTGGGGTGCTCATGCCTTTGAGGATGTTTCCACACATGCACCCTTTGGGTTCCACCGCTTTGGGCAGTTCTATATCAAACCGTATTTCTGCATCGAAATCACTATACTTTTCACGGATTTTCAAACCACTCGCAGGAATATTTCCAAGCCCCCGCCAGTCCATATCCGCAGGTTCAAATATCTCTTCTACCATCTTTCTTGCCCGTACATTGCCTTCCCAGGCTACTGCACGGGGATAGACGTTTTCAACCTTGATGTCACCGCTCCCGACCTGGCGGGCGAGAATAATGAGACTTTTCAGCAGATCCGCAGTTTCAAAGCCACCCACCACACAGGCCAGATTATATTCCCTGGCCAGCGGTTCCCATGCACCTGCACCGATTAGAGAAGAGACATGACCAGGACAGAGCAGACCGTCTATTTTTAGCGCGGGATCACTCAGCAGGGCTGTCATCGGCGGGGGCATGGTCTTCTGGGTGGAAAAAACCATGAAATTTTGAACATTCTGGTTTTTCGCAGCAAGAATAGTGGCAGCAATTCCTGGTGTTGTAGTTTCAAAACCTACCCCTAAAAAGACCACACGTTCTCCAGGATTATTTTTGGCAAGCTCCAGTGCGTCCATCGGTGAATAGACGATGTCAACCCTGGCACCGCGGGAACTGGCAATGGCAAGGGAAGTATGGGTGCCGGGAACTCTGAAAAGATCACCGAAAATAGCGACATGCACTCCGGGTTCATCAGCCATGGCAATGAAGGCGTCCATATGTGATGCTGAAGTCACACAAACCGGACATCCCGGCCCGGAGACGAGTGCCATACCTTCAGGGAGAATGGTCCTTAAGCCGTTGCGGAAAATAGCCATGGTATGTGACCCGCACACTTCCATAACACGAAGTGGTTTTGTTACAGCTCTCTTCAACTCCTCGACAAGTGGTTTTGCAAGTGCACTGTCTCGGTATTCGTCTACATATTTCATGGAATAACCCTGGTCAGGAGAGGAGTTCCTCTGGTGTGCTTTCTGCAAGCTCTCTTAAAAGAGCAATATTTTTCAGAGCTTCCTCCTCAACGAGAGAATGGATCGCAAATCCCGCATGGATAATAACATAGTCACCAACCGCGGGCCAATGATCGACTATATCCAGCCGGATTTCCTTACTGATGCCGTCGGCTTCTACGGTTGCAACCTGATCACTGGTGAAGTCTTCAGGATCACCCTGAACTTGAGTTACTCTCATTGGAATTGCGAGACACATGTCGCAGACCTCCTATTATTGTCTGACCAAAAGAAATTGCTCCATCATTAACGGGGAGCGAACTTCCTGTAAAAACCTGCAGGTGAATGCTTTTTAAAGTAGAGAAAAGACCTTCAAACAGTAAACTGTTCTGCATACACCCCCCGGAAAGCATGACCCGCCGAATACCGGTCTGCTGTGAGAGATTTTCGACGAGCTTAGTTATACTGCCGATAAGCAGTGAATGAAATTGCAGGCCAATTGCGGCAATTGAGTCACCTTTGTCTACTCCATTCATCACCATTTTTACCAACTCTGTTGAACTGATCTCCCACATCCCGTTCTTTTCGCTTAAAAACGGTTGAAAATCTGTCTGGCTGCCGGGCCAGATGTCGCCTGACCACGAAGAAGTCCAGGCTTTTCTAGCGATAGCCTCAAGTTCCATGGCAGCCTGACCTTCATAGCTGATCTGTTGCCGAACTCCAAGGATTGAAGCAACGCCGTCGAAGAGTCTCCCACAACTCGAGCTGGGAGGGCAGTTAAAATTATTGGTGAGCATGGTGGATATCACTTCAACCGATTCTGATTTAAGCTGCTTCAACGGTGCAGGAAGGGCTGCACGTTGCATGCCAGATGGACCAAAAGTATTAAAAAGAGCAGATAACCCGACTCGCCAGGGTTGTGAAGCTGCCGAATCTCCCCCGGGAAGATGGAGATAACTGAGATGGCCCAACCGTTTGAATGAAGTCAAATCGGTTTGCAGCACCTCTCCACCCCATATTGTGCCATCATTTCCCAGGCCTGTTCCGTCGAGAACAACCGCGAGCACTGGTTCTTCGATGGCGTGCTCCGCCATAACCGCTACGGCATGAGCGTGGTGATGCTGGACTTGATAGAGCGGGAGTCCGAGTTCGGCAGCATAGCGGCTACTCATATAATCCGGGTGAAGATCGCATGCCACGGCTTCGGGTTCGAGTTGTAAGACACTTTTTAAATGTTCTACAGACTCAAGATAAAAATCGTAGGATGCTAAATTGTCAAGATCACCAATATGCTGGCTTGGGAATGCTGACTTATCACGGCCAAGACAAAAGGTACTTTTGAGACCAGCCCCGCACCCCAGAATCTTCGGTAGTTTCCAGGCTACGTCTATGGGTGATGGAACATAGCCCCTCGCTCTTCGGAAAATAACAGGACTGTTGTTTACTACCTTGACCACCGAATCATCAACCCGGGTGACAATGTCCCGGTTATGGAGAAGAAAGAAGTCGGCGATTGAACCAAGCTTGGCAACGGCATCTTCATTTGCAGTGCAGATTGGTGCACCGCTCATATTCCCGGAAGTCATAACCAGGGCCTGAGGACAACTCGGTTGTTGGAAAAGAAGGTGGTGAAGGGGGGTATAAGGCAGCATCACACCCACCTCTTCGATGCCGGGGGCAAGATTGTCGGCGAGGGAACTCTTTGCTTTTCTCAAAAGTACAATGGGATGTTCCGGGGAAGAGAGTAATGCAATTTCTTGAGAGTTAAGATGGCAAAAACCTTCTGCAGCGGCAACATCAGCTACCATTATTGCCAGCGGCTTATCCGGACGGCCTTTTCTTTTCCTTAATAGTTCTGTCGCAGCATTGGAACAGCCATTAACTACAAGGTGAAAACCTCCGAGTCCCCTGATGGCAATGATTCGGTCATTTACGAGAAATTTGACAGTCTCTGCCAGAGGATCGATTACATCGAGAGCGGTACCCTGGCGGTCATGAAGCGAGATCTGTGGACCACAGAGCTCGCATGCGTTTGGCTGAGCGTGAAACCGTCTGTTGGCTGGGTCATGGTATTCCTTCTCACACCCATTGCACATAGGGAAGACTTTCATCGAAGTCTTGGGGCGATCGTAGGGAATGGTTTCAACAATCGTAAACCTGGGACCGCAGTTAGTGCAATTGATAAAAGGGTAGTTATGCCGGTTGTCGCCTGGATCAAGAAGCTCTCGCAGGCAGTCATCACATAGCGCAATATCGGGAGGGATCGCAGCAGTTGCAGAACGCCCAGCTACACTTGGCAGAATAGTAAATGTTCCCGCCTGGATTTTACCTTCCAATGTGCGGGTTTTGATCGAAGTAATACGGGACAGAGGCGGTGCCTGTTCCTCAATGGCAAGTATAAACGCACTCAGTCTGTCTTTGCGAGCCGTAGCGGTTATGGTAACACCATCACTGGTGTTGGTCACTGTTCCGGAAATCTCAAAATGTGAGGCCAGTTTGTAAATAAAGGGGCGAAACCCTACACCCTGAACCGTACCCTGAACAAGTACCTCTACCCCACGCCAGTTATGCCCTGTGTTTGAATTCAGCACCGGTAAACAGAAAGGAAACGAACGCCTCGTCTTTTTTGGCTGTCAACCCATATGCGGAGACAGATATTGATTACGTCAAAGATCATATTATAAACTCTCATTTTTCATCCTATAGTTGGCGTCTTTGTTTTCTCCGCCTGAGCCTGGACAGCTGTAATGGCAACAGTGTTGACAATATCCGGAACAACACAGCCCCGGCTTAAATCGTTCACCGGTTTTTTAAGACCCTGTAGAATCGGGCCAATTACCACTGCACCGGCGGATCGCTGTACCGCCTTGTAGGTATTGTTCCCGGTGTTCAAGTCAGGAAAGATAAAGACGGTTGCTCTCCCGGCAACCTTACTTTCCGGCATTTTGGTCCTGGCAACTATCGGATCAACGGCGGCATCATACTGTATAGGTCCTTCAATCTCCAGACCGGGATAGAGTACAGCAGCTTTCTCGATTGCTATTTCCGTAGCCTGCCTCACTTTCTCCACCTGGCGACCTTTCCCCGATCTGCCGGAGGAATACGAGAGCATTGCGACCCGAGGCGTTATACCAAACAACTGCGCAGTCCGGGCTGAGCTGAGTGCGATTTCAGCGAGCTGTTCGGCGGTAGGCACAGGATTAACCGCGCAATCCCCATAGGCAAGTACCCTGTCGTTAAGGCACATAAGCAATACACTTGAGACTACGGAGCAGTCCGGGGTGGTCTTGATAAATTGAAAGGCAGGACGAATGGTGTCAGCTGTTGTGTGGATAGCGCCGGAGACCATACCATCTGCATGACCCTTGTATATCATCATTGTACCGTAATAATTACAGTCATCCATAATATCCCGCGCAGTGTCAAAGGTCATCCCCTTAGCCTTCCTCAGCTCATAATAGGTCCGGACATAATCGTCGAAAAAGGGCGACTTTTGAGGTTCGATAATGATCGCACTGTCCAGATGTAATCCGAGACTGCTTATCCGCTCTCTCACCTTGTCTTCATTGCCAATCAGAGTTACATCAACAACCTCACGGCGCAGCAGTATTTCAGTTGCCCTTAATATACGGTCATCTTCTCCTTCAGGGAGTACTATGTGCCGTTTGTCAGCTTTTGCACGCTGCAATATTTGAGACTCAAACATCTTTGGCGTGACCATGGTTGTTTTGGTCTGGATTATTTTATCGCTCAGTTCTTCCGTGTCGATGTGCTTTTCGAAAACGGCAACGGCCTGGATTATTTTTCGTGTGTTATCAGGGGTAATTGTAGCATGAATTTTATCAACACGAATCGCAGCCTGATATGTATCCTCGCCGACAGAAATAATCGGGACAGTATCCGGGAACCCTTCGATAACTTTTTGCACGGAAGCCTCAGGCACCAGTCCACCGGTTAACATGATACCTGATATATTGGGCATAGTTCTCGACTGAACTGCCGCCAGGCAGGCGAGAACAACATCGGAACGATCACCGGGCGTAATAATCAGGCTCCCGTAATCAATCCGTTCGAGTAAATTCCGCAACTGCATTGCAGCAATCGTAAATTTTCGTATATGGCGCGTCAGATTTTCAGCACCATATAGAATCTCGGCGTTGAGCAGTCGTGCAACTTCACCAACAGAAGGATTGCCAAGATTTTCATCATCCGGTATCGCATAGATCAGCTGCCCTATGCCAATATCTTTTTCAGAGAATCTTTTTTCAACCGCCTCGAGATAATCAGGAAAAACCCGGTTGACAATAGTGGCCACGATATCACACTTTCGTGCTTCAAGTGACTCATGGTACACCTTGACTGACCGTACGACATCCTCAGGGCTCTTCATTTTCGCACCGGCAACGAGCACCACGGGACATCCGAGATTGGTGATTATATCTACATTAATATCAAAATCAAAAGAAGCGGTCGCACCCTCAAGTTCTACTCCTCCACAGAGAACAAAATCCGACTTATGAACCAGGTTATTATATTTAGCCATTATTCCATCGAGAAATTCCGTGTTTTTTCCCATGGACAGCAGGTGGTTGGCCTCCTTTACCGTATACCCATACATCTCCTCGTACGCTGCGGGAAGGTTATACTGACTCTTGATTAAGTTAATTGTATTATCATGTTCTCCAAGATCATGATCGATACCTATAAGTGGTCTGAAAAAGGCGACTTTTTTGATATTTCGGGTCAAAAGTTCCATCAGCCCGAGAATGATGGCTGATTTCCCGCTGCGCGGCTCTGTCGCTGCCACATATAATTTGTTTGCCATAATTTCCTCTAAGGTGGGCTCCGCCCACAATCCAAAAGATAAATCATCTCACCACAGAGAGCACAGAGGAAACAGAGATAGAATTTTTTTCTCTGTGCTCTCTGTGTCCTCTGTGGTTTAAGTTTCTGGAAGTCTACGCTTATCTGTTGTTTTTATAACAGGGTTTTATTGTCACTGATAAAAAAGGAAAAACCGCATATCTCTTGAGCGTCATCCCCGCGCAGGCGGGGATCCAGTTACAGGCAGGGCTTCTGGACGAAAAAAGGTAGCTGAGTTTCAGAAGTAATCAGAATAAGATATGCATCGTTATCTGCAATATCTATGGCAGCAGTGAGAATTTCTATTTCAGTTTTTCGGGATCTTATTAGTACCTTACTCCAGAAACACTGCAATAAAAAACAAGAAACTGAGGAATGTATTTTGAAATTATGTGGTTAAATATACCACCAAGGTACTTATACCCTTCAAAGGAGTACTGAAAAGAGTGCCTGTACCGGCAGAGGTTGCATTCATTCCGACAGTATGTTGAAAAATACAGAAATCCGCAAAGAAAAACAATATCCCCAAACTGTTCGGACCGAACAGTTTGGGGATATCTCAAAAAAGCAGACCTATTTTTTTCTGGGCCAGAAAGCCCGAGAAGATATTTTGTCCCGCGTTTACACCACAAGTGTTTTTGCCAAACGTGCAGCGGAACCTGCATCTGGTGCAAAGCCGTCGGCTCCAATCTCATCGGCAAAAGCCTGGGTTACAGGAGCACCGCCAACCATGACTTTAACCTGATCTCTTAAACCCGCTCCGACAATGGCATCAACTGTCTTTTTCATCATAGGCATGGTTGTCGTCAACAAGGCTGACAAACATACAATTTGTGCATTCTTCTCTCTGATCTGGCTTACAAATTCTTCGGGCCCGATATCCACACCCAGGTTGTGAACTGTCAACCCAGCGCTTTCCATCATCATAGCTACAAGATTTTTTCCGATGTCGTGAAGGTCACCTTTGACAGTACCGACGAGAACGCTACTCCCCCCTTCACCCTCACCTTCACCTAAAAGCGGTTTTAAAATTGCAACACACTCCCCCATAGTCTTGGCAGACATGAGTACCTCCGGTATAAACATATCACCGTTTTCCATTTTTTCTCCAACGATGTCCATGCCGGCAATGAGGCCCTTGTTGAGTATATCGGCAGCAGGTGTTCCATCTGCCAGTGCAGTTTTCACCAGACCCACTAATTTGTCCCTGTCAATTTGAACTAAAGCATCCTTCATTGCATTAAAATCGGGCATTATAATTTCTCCTGTTTATGTTACCTGCTTAGTACCTTACTCCAGAAACCCTGTCATAAAAAACAAGAAACTGAGTAATGTGTTTCGAAATTATGTCGTTGGATATATAACCATGGCATTTATACCCCCTTGTGGGGTGTTAGTAAGATCATCTGTTAACATCATCGTTTCTTTTTATCAACATTGAGCCCTGATGTCTCTTAAATAATGTGGATGAATATTTTTCAAGTTTCCAGTCGGGAACGCCACACCTTGGGCACACGCGGATAAACCATTTGTTTCTCAGCCAACGGCCCGCCCGGCTGTTCAAGGAGTTATTAATGAGAAATTCCTTGTTGCAATGTGTCATAAGCCTGGCTGTGTCCCCCATGATTTCTATCGAACGAACCCCGTGAAGCTGTCCTCTCCTGGATGGCCACAGTTTGATCTTGTTTATCAGATCGAAAATCCGTACTCTTTTTCGATAATATCGTTTTTTTACAGGTTTTGTTTTCTTCGCTTGTGCTTCCATAAATGATGGCTTCTTAAAACCTCCAAATGTTAAATGGCGGAGAGCCCGGGAGTCGCACCCGGCTGCATGGATTTAGAGTCCATGTGATCCCATCCGATCCACCCTCCGTTTTTTAACAACATTGTCCCGGTAAAAACATGTATCAGGCTTTAATCTTTTTACTCTCCGGATCATAGAGCGGTTTGAGTGAAACCTCTGCCGGATATATGTTTCCGGCAATATTTATTTCCCATTTTCCTTCAGATATATAGGATTCATCCACTGCCTCATCTGCCTCGATCATGAAGAGTCCAACTGCTCCTCCAAGAGTATAACAATAGGATCCTGACCTGACATATCCTGCATTTTTACCATTTCTGGTGATCACCTCTGCATGGTACAATAACGGTTCGGGATCTTTTACCAGTACCTGGGCCAGACGTCTTTTCAGCTCACCTTCTGCTTTTTTCGCAATACATGCATCCCTGCCGATGAATCCTGACGGTTTATTCAGCTTAATGGTAAAACCCAGCCCGGTTTCATAGGGATCGTCTGTGTTATCCATGTCATGCCCATAGTCCCGGTAGCCTTTTTCCATCCGTAAACTTCCCAGCGCTTTCAGTCCAGCATGGGAAAGATTGAATTTTTTTCCTGCTTCAACAATTGTGTCGTAAACATGAACTGCCTGTTCAGTCGGGATATAAAGCTCATACCCGAGTTCACCAAGATATGTCATTCGAACACAAATTGCCCGGCCATACCCGATTGCAATTTCTTCCACATGTCTAAAAGGGAATGGACCATTTGACATATCCGCCATCGTAATGGATTGTAATAACTCCCGGGATTTTGGTCCCTGAACATTCAACTGGGCGTAGGCTGAAGTCATATCTGTTACAAAGGCATGTGCATCATCCGGAATATGTCTTTTCAGCCATGTCTCTGCATGCCGGTGCATGGTGTCTGTGACCACCACAAGATATTTTTCTTCTTCCAGTTTTGCAACCGTTAAATCAGCTTCAAGTTTTCCATCTTCGTTCAGCCAGGGTGTATACGTGATCTGGTTGACCTTATCATCAATTTCATTTGCTGAGATATAGTTCAACACGCTTCCGGCGTCACGACCCTGTACCATAAATTTTGACATAAATGACATATCCATAAGGATAACATTTTCCCTCGCCGCCTTATGTTCCGCTTCCCAAAAAGAAAACCACTCTTCCTTGCCCCAGGAATGGTTTTCAATTTTTGGCTCATGCCCCTTGGGTGCAAACCAGTCCGCACCTTCCCAGCCACTGACATCTTTAAAATAGGCGCCCTGATCCTTCAGACGACCATAGATAGCCGACTTTTTAGCACCTCTAGCTGTTTTCATGGGTTTATATGGATAATGACACTGATACACCATGCCAAGGGATTCAACCGTTCTATGTCTTCTGTATTCAGGATTATTCTGAAAGGTGTGCAGACGATCGATGTTAAATCCGGTAATGTCCACATCGGGTTTGCCATTCATGATCCAGTGAGCCATCATCTTGCCCAACCCCGGGCCCATAATAATACCAACTGAGTTTAATCCGGCGGTTACGAAATAATTTTTCAACTCAGGTGCTTCACCAATGATTGCCTGAAGATCAGCCGTAAAACTTTCCGGGCCGCAGAAAAACTTTTTAATACCAGTCTCTCTTGATATGGGGACCCGTGACATGGCTTTTTCCAGAAACGGCCCCATTCGATCCCAGTCCGGCTCAATTTCACCAAAAGAGAAGCTTTCCGGAACCTGTCTTATTTTCCAGGGCGCACATTTGGGCTCAAACAATCCTATCATCAGTCCGCCGACTTCTTCCCGGTAATAGCCGTAGTGAGACGGATCTTCAAGTATCGGCATATTTTTCGGAATATTCTCTATCTCATCAGTGATCAGGTAGTAATGTTCTGCTGCCTGATTCGGGATATTAATACCGGCTGCTTCTCCCATCTGCCGGGCCCACATTCCGGCACAGTTAACGACAATGTCAGCCTGAATATCACCATGAGTTGTTGTCACACCGGTTACGGACCCATTCTTCTTTGTAATTCCGGTGGCGCCAACGCCTTCAAAGATTTTTACACCCTGGTTTCGGGCACCTTTGGCCAGTGCAATGGTTGCGTCCACAGGATTGACCCGCCCATCCTCCTTTACATAGAATCCGGCAAGCAGATCATCAACCCGGGCCAAAGGGAACAGATCTTTGATCTCTTGGGGTGAAATTTCATTCACATCAATTCCACAATAGCGGTTAAATGCCGCCACCCGGCGATATTCTTCCAGACGGTCTTTATTGCTGGCGGCTTCGATGAACCCAACCGGAGTGAAGCCTGTAGACAAACCGGTTTCAGCCTCCAGGCTAGTATAAAGATCCCGGCCATACAGACGCATTTCAGATGCTGTTTCAGACAACGACCCAAATGTCACCATCAGACCCGCGGCATGCCAGGTTGTTCCGGATGTTAATTCATTCCGCTCTAAGAGCACTACCTCTTTGCAGCCCAGATGGCCCAGATGATAGGCAATAGAGCAACCCATAATACCGCCGCCGATAATCACAACTTTGGCCTGTTTTGGTAGATTTATATTTTTTTCTTCCATCGACGTACCTTTTAAAAACTCATTATTTAGGGTTAATGCCCATTTCCTGTTCTGTTTCCACAATAATAGATCGAATCGTCGCAAGTACTTCTTCCGAAAGAGGGTCTGGAGTATGATTTTCTAAAATAAACCGGACTTTTAGCATGGCCCTTTCATAAGAAGTGGTTGCCCCCTTCTTCTCCCAGGCACTCCGCATTTTGCGATCAATCAATTCAGGTTTCGACTGGTCTCTCATATGTTTGAATGTGTGTTTGTGCATGAGATAATCTCCCCCCGGGCCTACCTCCTTGATAGGATCGATGGCGAGAGTTTCATCATTAACAGGGATGCCCTGAATCGTATGTTTAATCATACGGGCAAACTCACAGTCTAAAACCAGCTGGCCGTAATCAAAGGTGATGCCGCTTTCCAACATACCCGAACCATAAATCATATTGGCACCTGCCAATGCGGGAATAAGTCCGGTAAGTGTTTTCTCGTGGCCCATCTGTGTATCAGATATTTTACTATCGCCCTAATGACCTGCGACATAACTGGGCAATGTGTAATACCTCGCAAGTCGAGCCACGGCACCACTGATAACAGCACACTCAGGCGTGCCGACGCTGGCCGATGCCAGTTTGAGATCCATGGCTGTAGTCGAACTGCCGTAAATAACCGGAGTCCCTCGCCGAACAAGCTGCGCCAGCGTGATTCCGGAAAGAACTTCCGCATTGTGATTCACAAGCGTTCCCGCCAGAGTTACCGGCGAAGTACCTCCCGCCATGGCCATGGATAAAATATTACAGACTACGTTGTTTCTGGCCGCCTCCATGATAATCTCACAACAGTCGGAAATCAATTTCAACGGGCTTACCGGACAGGTGGTGAATGAAACAAGAGGACGGTTTTTGAATTCCTCCACACCGCCGGCGATGGCTTCACCCATTTTGATGATCTTTTTCAAAAATTTTCCATTCCCGGGTCCAAAAGCACAATGTTTTGAAGTATTAGTCAAATAGGCTTCAGCATTGTGGAGAGGAACTGTGTTCTGATCTACATCATGGGCACCCAGTGCTTTTTCACAGAAATCGATTTCATCCAGATAGTCGATAACTTTAGCGGAATCAACCAGGTCTTGTTTTACAGGCGGCCTGTTTTCTCCAGTATAGGGATCATTTACCATGACGCCTTCGCTAAAATTGGTAAAATGTACCCGGGTTGTTTCCAGAACAATATCATGTTTGGGATCACGGCCGTACAAAACAACTTTGGGAGGAGCAGATCGAACTGCATCCTCCACAATATGCGGCGGAATCTTAACAATTTTTGTGTCGCGGTTAACAACAGCTCCCCCCTTTTCGAAACAATCCAATGCCTCTTCACTTTCCACATAAACGCCTGTTTCATTAAGAACTTCAAGAGTTCCATAGTGAATTTCATCCAGCTCATCATCTGTTAGGATGTTAAGGCTCAACCCAGAACTGAGCTGCCTGCCTGCATGTAAGTTACGTTTCATTACATTTTCACCTCGCAACTGTGTGTTAATAAATGTTGGCTTCCTTTCATTTCTCGTAAAAAGGAGTGCCTGTTATAGGCTCTTGTTGAAAATTACAAATATCCTGTTACTATCTACTATCGGTAAACGGTAAAAAATTCTGCACTCTCTTCAGTACCCGCTTGATGGGTATAAGTACCTTGGTGGTATATGTAACACCGGTTAACGGTAAAAATCCCTGCACTCTTTTCAGTACCAGCTTGATGGGTATAAGTGCCTTGGTGATTCCTTTAAGTACCTAATTTTAAAGTACTCTCCAAATTTCTTGTTTTTTATGACTGATTTTCAAGAGTAAGGTACTAAATATTGTTTTCACTTGACATTTTTATGGAAAATTTATAGAAATTTTACAAAAATGTCAATCACAAATTGTCAAACAATCTGTGACTGACAATCTATGTTGATTAAACACCGGCAGCATGTCGCTCCGGCATGAAACTAATCAATAAAAATAAACAGGAGGGTTACCATGAAAAAATTGTTTTCGATCTGGGCCTTGGTCTCAGTGGTATTGCTGGCTTTTGCAGGAACCGGCATGGCAGAAAAAACTGCATTGGAAGAAATTTTTGACGCTAAGACCATAAAGGTATCAACGGATGCGAATTATGCCCCCCAGAGCTATCTGAACGATAAAGGAGAACTTGAAGGATTTGATATCAGTGTGGCAAAGGAAGTCGCCAAAAGGCTGGGTGTCAAAGTGGAATTCATTACTCCTGACTGGGATCTCATAACCGCAGGAAAATGGGGAAAGCGCTGGGATATTTCCATTGGATCCATGACCCCGACAGCAGAGAGAAAACACGCCCTTTTGTTCACTTTACCCTACTACAGTTCACCCGCTCAGTTCGCTGTACATAAAGACAACAGTTCTGTAAAAAACCTGGCCGATCTGGCCGGTAAACGAATAGGAATCGCAACCGAAACCACCAATGAACGATATCTTCGTAAAGATCTCTCTATCGAAGATGTTAAAATCGTTTATCAGGCGTGGGAACCGGGCAAGCTCGTAACCTACCCCACAGATGCCAATCACATCGAAGATTTGTCTCTGGGAGACGGGTTGAGACTGGACGCAATTTTTTCATCCAAACAGACTATTGCCGAAGCCATCAGCTCCGGATGCGGGAGCGGATGTCCCATGAAAATGATTGGAGAACCGCCCTATTACGAGCCCCTCTCTTTTGCTCTGGACAAAAGTCGGGCTAACAGCCAGACTCTTGTCGATAAACTCAACGAAGTCATTAAGTCCATGTATGATGACGGCACATTGGTCAAGCTGTCAGAAAAATTCTATCATACGAACCTGATCCCCAAGCTGTAACATATGGACCCAGAAGCGGTTTTAGATGTGCCAATTCACCTTGGCTAGTTATACAAACCGCTTCTGTTTTTCCCATACCATGTACCCACACCCACCACCAAGCCAACACCGGTAAACGGTAAAATTTCCTGTACTCTTTTCAGTACCAGCTTGATGGGTATAAGTACCTTGGTG
>CAXMTO010000433.1:0-7380 GCA_964196355.1 uncultured Myxococcota bacterium | reverse complement strand
CAGCCAGTGCTAATGCAATGTGTACCTGTATTATTGTGATTGTGTTTGTGATGCTGGGTCTACTGCATTTAATTAATAAATGGGTCAGTAAACAATCCAGTGCGAAAGTGGTTACAAATTGAGAGTGTGACTGAGAAGAGACCGTCAGAGGTTTAGGAGTAAGGTACTAATGAAAAAAAAATTCAATATGCAGCTGCCACTGTCCTTTAAAGAGAGTTTTAGCCTGCTTTGTAAAAGTGGAAATGATGTCAGGAGTTGGAAAACGGCTACAGCTGATATAGAAAACGGCTACATAGAGTGGAAACAAAGCTTTATATCACTAAACCGGTAAACAATAAAAAACTCTGCACCCTTTTTGGCACCTGCTGAAGGGGTATAAGTACCTTGGTGGTATATGCAACCACATAATTTCAATCTATATTCCTCCGTTTCTTGTTATTTATTGCAGTGTTTCTGGAGTAAGGTCCTAAACTGGCACAGCAGTAATTACAGCAACACTGAAACAGACAAAGGAAAAGGAGACGTCTGTTGATGTGGTCGTGCATAAGCCTTTCCAATTTTTCGATCCAATAAAGATTTGTGACAAGGTTTTTGGCAAATTAGATAAGGCCTGGCAAAAAAACCTCAAAATCTAACCTTTTCCTTCCATTTGGGCCGTCGCATGATGTATGTGCAGTGGTGCCTGGGAACCTAACCTGGACATTATTCATCCCCGTCCAGCACCTGTCTGACAACATTGGCCAGAGTGGATCTGTTAATCGGTTTTTTAAGATATTTTTTTATGCCGATGGCCAAAGCACCTTCTTCTGTTATAACAGAGCTATAGCCGGTACAAAGGATAATCTTCAGATCCGACTTTATTTTTAATATTTCTTCTGCCAATTCGACACCAGATAAATAAGGCATACTCTGGTCTGTGATGATCAGGTCAAAGCGATCCGACTCGGAACGGATTTCTTCAAGTGCTTCTCTGCTGTCTGTTTTTGCTGTTACCTTGTAGCCGAGTCGTTCAAGCACCGTTTTCTGCAGATTAGCGATAGAGATTTCATCATCAACAACTAAAATTCTTTCAGTACCTGTGGGGATCTCTTTTCCATTTTTCCCCTCAGATGGAACGGTTTTTTCCAGAGCCGGTAAGTGGACATAAAACACACTGCCCTTTCCAGGATCGCTCCCTACCCGAATAAATCCCTTGTAATCTTTGACGATTCCATGAACAACTGAGAGTCCCAGTCCACTGCCTTTACCAGTTTCCTTGAGGGTGAAGTACGGTTCAAAGATTCTCTCAACAGTTTTACTGTCCATGCCGCAGCCGGTGTCACCGACTGACAAAACGATAAAAGGTCCCGGAGATACATCACTTTCATGAATGTCTTCTGCACATATTTCTTCACGGTATAAGCTGACAGCTAAAAGACCTTTTTCATTTTTCATGGCGTGAAAAGCATTGGTACAGAGGTTTACTACGATTTGATGCATTTTTGTGGGGTCGGCCAGAATGGACCCACAGTCAGCGTCAATGTTTTCTTCGAAAGAGAGGGTGACAGGTAGTGACGAACGCAGCATTTTGAGCGCTTCTCTTACGATCAAATGCGGCATGAAGGGGTGCCGATGGTGCGTCGATTTACGACCGAAGGTAAGGATTTGCTGTACCAGGTCTGCGGCTCTCATGCTCGATGCCAGAATTGTATCTATATCCTGTTGGGCGGGATTGTCAGGCGGGATGCTGTCTTTGGCGAGTTCAGAAAAGCCAATGATTGCAGAAAGTATATTGTTGAAATCATGCGCAACACCTCCTGCAAGGGTGCCGATTGCCTCCATTTTATGTGCCTGAAAAAGATCTTCTTTAGTTTTAATTATTTCGCGCTCAGCTTTCTTTCGTTCTGTGATGTCTAAAACAGTGAAGGTCACGCCGGCCGTCAAATCTTTTTTATCAATAGGTGTTGAACTGAGATGAACATCAATAATGGAACCATCCTTCCGTTTTAATTGAGTATCCACAGAACCGGTGCCGTAATCCCTGATCTGTGCATATTTTTCCTGACCAACCCGTTCAAATTCCACTTCATCCGTGTAGAGCATCTGGGCTTTCTGCCCTTTAAGCTCTGCTTTGGTGTAACCAGTAATCTCAGACATTCTGTCGTTTGTCCAGTCCATGACACGATTGATGACGAGCCCGATACCAACTGGTGCTGACTTTAAAATACTCTGCAGAAGAGCTTCTCTCTCCGTCGATTGTTGACGAATTTGTAAATTGGCTAAACCCATCTGGGCAATTATTGAGGCAATTTCTGCCAGGTAATGTAAAATAGCAGTGAATTTTTTTTCGCTTATAACAGGGACTTCAGAGAGACTCTGAAGATATTCCTGTTCATTATAGCCGTATTGTTCTGCCTGCTTTCTGAATTGCTCCTTGTCTGGCGGGGAAAACAGTATCTGGCCACTAAATAAATTGGCAAAGTGTCTGCCTTGAATAATGATAGGAGTACACCCATCGACAAGACCATTTTTACAATGATGAATACGAATGTCTCCAGAATGATTCAAATCGGAGATGAGTTCCTTGTTACTTGAGACACAGTGCTTTTCGGAGTCTGGGCATGTGCGATGGAAGTTAACGCAAATGTCGCGCCAGCCAGCGCCAAGCAAAGCTTCATTGGTGGTATTATCAACCAGACCAGTTGTAAATCCTGTAATGGCAGAAAAATTTTCCAGAAGACTTTTCAACTCACCGAGATCTACAATATCTTCAAAAGCTACTTGCTCTATGTTTATATCCATGATCCTGCCAAGATAGGTTGAATTTTTATGTTTTTATAGAAGAATGATGAGGTCGAATGTGCATTGTAGCATGTAGAGAAATGGAAATGGAATTATTATTTTAT
Organism: uncultured Myxococcota bacterium; assembly: GCA_964196355.1. GTDB lineage: Bacteria > Desulfobacterota > Desulfobulbia > Desulfobulbales > Desulfocapsaceae > Desulfomarina. The sequence continues at coordinate 4,495 of CAXMTO010000433.1, read as the reverse complement.
GAGTACCGACAGCTAGGAATTGGCAGCGCTGGTATTGTCGGGTATTGTCGGGTATTGGTTTTTAAAAAATGACAGAACAACCGGTTAAAATTTATGTCCAGGAAAATTCTCGAGAAAATCAATAATAAAGAGCTTAACACAATCCTACCAATACGGTATTGGATACTGCTCCTGCTTGCACCTGTGTTCTTTTACATAATCAATGGCTGCTCAGAGGAACAGGCTGATAAGAGTAGACCAAAATTTATTGAGATGAGCCGGTTACGTGAAGAGTTAAAACAGAAACTGGGGACTAGCTATGATCTGCCGATCCCTCCTGCCACCGTCGAACAGCTGGCTCGTGGCAAAGCTCTGTACCAGATAATCTGTTCTCCCTGCCACGGCAATTCTGGAAAACCTCCGGCAGTTACATTAACTTCATTGATCGTCCCTCCAGCTGATCTTTCTCACCCTGATATCGCTCATTTTTTTTCAGACCAGGCACGCCTTGAAATTATTCGTAATGGTATAGGCGGTACTCCCATGAAAGGTCTGGACGGTCTGTTAAGCGAAGAGGACACGGTTGCGGTCTTCATGCATACACGAACATTAATCAAACAGCAGAGAATCGATGAATAAAAAAGCCAATCATTCTTTTTTCACGTTAATCGTGTTATTTCTGTGCTTTGTGCTGACGGCCGGTTGTCAACCTGACTCTTTTCAGGGTACAGAAATGCCGGCAGGTCTTGAAGTCCCAGATTTTCAACTGATCGATCAGCAGAACAGGCTGTTTCAGTTAAGCAACCAGAGAGGTGCTGTTGTATTGCTGTTTTTTGGATACACGTTCTGCCCTGATGTCTGTCCATTGACTCTGTCTCATTGGAAAAAGATTGCCGGTTTACTCGGTCCCGCTGCCGGTGATGTCCGTTTTGTCTATATCACTGTTGATCCGGCAAGAGACAGCCCGGCACAATTATCTGTTCATTTAGGTGTTTTTGATGAAGATTTTATTGGGCTAACTGGAGACCCGAAAGATCTTGATCAAGTATATAAAACTTTTGGTGTGGTTCATGAAAAAGTTCAAATTGCCGAGAGCAGCACAGGCTATCTCATGAATCATACTGCACGTACTAATCTTGTAGATCAGGACGGTAATTGGCGACTCACATTCGCATACAATACCGCCCCGGAACTAATTGCTCATGACATTCAGCTTCTCCTTAAAAAATGATCAGGGATAACTAATGAAAAAAATAATGACATGGTTGCTTATAAGTTTGCTCCATATCAGCCTTTTCCCCCAGCAATCAAGAAGCTCTCAACAGATAATAATTGACAAGATATGGTCACGACCAGTTCATGCTGCCGTAGACAACCAGGGCAAATATCTGAGCAATGGAGTGGTATATCTGACTATAAGCAATACGGGGCCTGCTGATACCCTTGTGTCCGTTGAGACAGATGTATGCCAGAAAGTTGAGCTGCATCAATCTAAAATGGTGGACGGGATAATGACCATGAACATGCTCAAAAAAGGACTGGATGCACCTGCGCATGGAATGGTGGAAATGAAACCGGGCTCCTATCACATCATGCTTATAGGAATGCGGCATAATCTCGATCCAGGTGATACATTTGCGCTGACACTCTATTTTGAGAAAAACGATCCTGTTACCATTCTGTCCTACGTAAAAAGTCCCTGACTTTTTAAAGCTCTTGTCTTCAGAGGATCTATCACCCCTCAGTTCACCTCCATAGCTCTTCCACGTTGTAGCTTTATATCTTGACACAACAACGATAACCACTTACATTTAGTAATTATTATCACATGTGGAGGGGAGTTACATGCAGCTTCGAATGACCAATCAGCGGGAGATTATTCTCCGAGAACTGAAAAAGAGCAAGAGACATCTCAGTGCCGATGAGCTTTACGATAAAGTAAAAAAATTCATGCCGAGAATCAGCCTTGCAACTGTCTATAGAAACCTGGAGATACTTTCTGAAGCAGGGTTGATTGGCAAGCTTGAAATCAGTGGCAGGCAGAAGAGGTTTGATTATGATGCCACTGATCACGATCATATTTATTGTGCGGTATGTCACAGGGTCGATAATCTGAATATTGAGAGGCAAGGTTTGCATACCAAAGAAATTAAAGCTGTCAAAGGGTATTCCATTACAGGATACAGGCTGGAAATTGTTGGAGTATGTCCGGTTTGCCAAAAAAAAGAGAACCAGGAGAAGGGTCAATGAGTGATTGTGGTTGCACCAGTGGGGGTAAGGTTTTTTAAATCAGTTTTACTTTGGCAGGGATAAATGAGAGAGATAATAGCAAAAACAAGAACATTCAGGCGGTTTTTTCAGAAAGAGGCAATTGAAATTGATGTAATGCATGAGTTGGTCGATCTGGCAAGGCTTGGTGGATCCGCTCGTAATGGCCAGCCATGGCAGTACATGGTCATTAATACTCCTGAACTGTGTGAAAAAGTTTTCCCTTTTCTTGGCTGGGCGGGATATCTGAGTGACTGGAAGGGCCCTGTTGAGGGAGAGCGGCCGAGTGGCTACATCCTTTGTCTGTTAAATACGAATTGGCTTAAAGGACCGGAAAGCGAAGCACAATTTGACCTGGGGGTGGCCACTCAGAATTTACTTCTTGTGGCAATGGAAAAACGGATTGGAGGCTGCCGTATAGCATCGGTTAATCCTAAACTGGCAACACTCTTTGATTTGCCATCTCACTTGAAGATTTCACTTGTTGTTGCTCTTGGCAGACCTCGTGAAACTGTAATTTTGGAGGAGTGTAAGACTGACTCGGATATTAAATACTGGCGAGATGACGAAGGTCTTCATCATGTGCCGAAAAGGTCTCTGGACAGTTGTCTGGTAACTCTGGACCTGGCAACGTAGAAACCAACGTTTTAGTACCCCCAGGAAAGGGGGTACTAAAATGAGCCCGGCACTCTTCTGTAAGAGGCAGATCTCTTCCCTATACGCTGAAACGGATATTTAGAATATCGCCGTCTACCACTGTGTAATCTTTACCCTGGACATACATTTTTCCCTGCTTTTTCAGCTCTGCCTCACTCCCAAAAGCCATAAGTTCATCGTATTTCATAACTTCTGCTCTGATAAAGCCTTTTTGCAGGTCGGAGTGGATTGCCCCTGCTGCTACAGGGGCAGGAGAGTTGACCCGAACGAGCCACTGGCGAACCTCATCTTTTCCAACAGTGAAAAAAGAGATAAGGCCAAGTGCTTTCAAACAAAGTCTGGTCATCGCACCGAGCGCGGGTTCTTCTATACCGAGGTCTGCAAGAAATTCATTTTTTTCCTCCTCAGAATCCAGCAGGGCAATTTCAGATTCCATCTGCGCGGAGACAACCATGGCTTCAATTTTTTCTTTTTTGCAGGTATCCTGTATGTCATCAAGCAGCTGATTGTCGGCCAATTTGTCTTCGTCGACATTGAAGGCCAGGATGAGCTCTTTTCGGGTGATGAAAGGGTAACTCCGGATTGTCAACTCTTCGTCTTCGGTGAATTCCATGAGGCGCAGAGGCGTCTCCTTTTCGAGATGAGTCAGTATTTTGGTCATTAATTCCAGCTCTTTGGCCTGAGTCTCGTCTTTAATCTTTTTTAAGGCAGTTTTGATTCGCTCGATGCGTTTTTCGACGAAAATTTGATCATGCATCAGGAGTTCCGAATTCATCATCATAACGTCTCTAAGCGGGTCGACTGATCCATCAGCGTGGTAGATTGACTCGTCTTCAAAGGCTCGCACTACATGGCAGATGGCATCAACATCGTTTATATCCTGAAAGATAGCACCTTTTGCGATGGTCTCCTGCTCTATTTTGGGTAATAAAACAAAGTCTACCCTTGCCATGGCATTTTTTTTGGGTGAGTACATGGCGACGAGTTTATCAAAACGCGGGTCGATGATAACTCCGGTACCCGGAACCGGTTTCGGTGGGCCTGCCTGCTCCCGCAGCTCGTTACCGGTGAGTATCTGGAAAAGCGTTTTTTTCCCTGTCTGGGGAAGACCGATGATTCCTACCTTCATATACTACTCCTCATCCCTATAAGCGGGAAAAATCAGAGACTTATTTAATTGCAGTAAGGCCAATGGCCCTTTGTTGAGCAGGAGAAAATAACAGAACTCTTAACTTAAATCAACCAGGTCGGAGGTGTGTTCTCTGACATCGGCAAGAAAAAGTTTGTTTTGCAGTTCAGGAGAGTTGCCGAGCAATATGGTAACTGCCTCGGCGCACTCAACTGCGGCCATGTAAATTGCGGCAAAGGGAAGAGTGCCGACGGAGGCCTCGACACCTTTTTTCGGGGCTCTTTGAGGCGTACCGTAGATCCGTTTCAGGCCCGAATCTCCTGGGAGGATGACGGTAGCCTGTCCGCAGGAGCCAGCAATTGCTCCAGATACCATGGGAAGAAGGAGGGCCTGGCAGCTCGCTTCGACTACAAAACGATCCGATATAGTGTCCAGGCAGTCGACAACGAGATGAACATCCTG
>CAXMTO010000432.1:0-5562 GCA_964196355.1 uncultured Myxococcota bacterium | reverse complement strand
GGGAACTAGTGCTTTCGGCCAATTGCAGCCGTTCGGGTGTTACCGAAATAGGTCCAGACAATATTGATAACTGGTCTTTAAGCATATTTAACTACCGATTGCCAACCACCTATTTCAGCTATTTATGAAACGACTAAACCTCACCGACTTTAAATCATCTGAACTTGATTCAAGTCAATGTTTCTTTAATTAGTTAGAGTAATTTTGCAGCGTATATCAAATATATGAGCGTTTTTTAAGTTACCAATGTTCCGGGCATACTGCCACTGCTGGTGACATTCAAAGGACCGATGAAGCGCACTTTTTCAACCGGTCGAACCAGCCTCTACTGACAGCCTGACCCGGGCAATTGCAGTTAGGAGCAGACTAGCATGAAGACTTTCGAGACCGCACCGCGTTCGTTCAATCGATTTTTCTACTCACAAACATTTCATTCCCGATTTAAACAGCTTATCAGCCGTTGGCGGTTAACAATCGATGGGGCTTTTTTATTCACCTTGATCCTTTCTGTTTTTGCCGTATCAATTGTGCTAAAGGCATCAGATGTCGCGGCGGTTCAACCGGAAAAACCTCTACCTGCAGATTGTAATTTCAAGCAAACCCAAATCGAAGATAGAGGCGATTGGATCAATGCTCGTCTCGACTGCAGATACAAAAACATTAATAACAAACTGTGGGAACTGGTGGAGGAAGTAGATAACTTGCCTCCTGGCTTATTCAGTGAAAAACAGATAAAGAACTTCAAAAATGAACGTGACAGGGTTGAGAAAGAGAGAAAGAAAACGACCCTGGCAGGCGGATTCAAAGGTATTGCAAAAAAACAGGATTCCATATGCCAGATTGTGGAACTCGACGATGGCTATGGCGATGCCGATGGAATATGCGAAGCAGGTGAAAACTGCGCAGAAGTCCTTGACGATGGCATTGGCGACGAGGATGGGATTTGCAAACCACTCAAAGGGAAAAAGAAGGAGGTATGTATTCAGATCTGCGATCAGGATGTGACCAGTGCGGTAGACGAAAACTTTGACCTTGAGACCCTCGAAACGACGGAAGCAAATCTCGAAAGTGTTGAAAAATTAGTAGAAGTATCACATGAACAAGTAATGCAGATGAACATAGCAATGAACCAGATGTCATCAATGCAAGCAGAACTTGGTGAGGGATTATGCGCCAACCTTCTTTCTCCCGCGGGTTTGCCCCCTGGCCCTCCGTCGGGAGCGATGCGCTTCACTTATGTAGAAATGCAAGGAATATTAGCCGGTACCAATGTTGCAGATTGGGCCCATGCAACCTGCGATTCCGGTGCAGAACAAAGCGTGTTTGGAACGAATGCAGCTGCCGTTTGCACTGTCCTCGCAGTGGCGGCCGGTATCCTAGATACCGTGTTTGATGGCTTTGAACTTCAAGATGACACTGTTACCGGAATGAGGCTGGATGCAGCCGTTGTTTGCTTGGAGCAGCTTGATAAACAGAGCAGTGACACTTTGAAAAAATTGGGAGACCTGGAGGGAAAGCTCAATCAGGTCATCGAACTTCTGAACACACCCCAAGGAAGGAGGGAGGATTTCCCGCTAAGGCCCTGAATTTGTTGAGTTAGTGTTAAAAGGTCGAACGGAGATGACGGCGTACGCGTTGAGTATGGCGCGAACTTTAGTGGCCTAAGAAACTATATTTGCTCTATCTGTATTCTGTACTTATTCGAGGGAGAATGAAGCACTAGTTATATGAATATATGAAGAACAATATAAATTTAAATCAATGACAGCACTAAGCGGGAGTTGCCAGGCTGAACATGAAAGACGGCTTTCGGATAGCAGTCATTCATCACCTTAAAGGGAACTAGTGCTTTCGGCCAACAGCAGCCGTTCGGATAGGCAGTCAAACAGGCAGAATTCGGCACTATATAGCGGCTCTTGAGTGATGAAATCTGAAGGTCAGCTTTCTAACACCGTTCTGTCGCACCGACATTTTATCTGATGGTAAAATGCCACCCTTTAGTCCTATAGATGAATAATAATGTGAATCGGTACAGGTTTTTTTTGATGTGCCAGCTGTTTTATCATTTATGTTCATGCTATAAACTTTAGTAAATTACATACATAGACAAGGTAAGGATATCCTAATGAAATCATATAAAAGTAGTCTTTGTGCTGTCGCCGCTACCATTGCAGCTTTTTCCAATACTGCCAGTGCAGCTCAATTTGCGATTGAAGCCAGATCAATGGGTATGGGTAATGTCTCGGTGGCCACTGCTGATATCACCACCGCTGCTTTTGGTAACCCTGCCATGCTGGCGAACCAGCGAGCAGATGATGACTTTTCCTTGTTGATTGGCCTGGGTGGGATGATCAATGACGATGGCAAGATGCTTGATGATATTGATGATTTTCAGGCAGCCGATGCCAATAACGATCTGGCTGGAATGGCAACTGCTATCAATAATATGAATGGTAAAGTGATTGCTCCGGAATTAACCACCGCTTTTGCATTCGGTTTTGCAGGTGAAACCTATTCATTTGCAGTGAGCGCCAGGGGGATTTGATCTCTGCCGGTACGCTAACTAATGTTGATATTACAAATCACGGTCTGGTTGACCCGACAAAAAACATCTTGAGTTTTGAGGGTGTGTTAGCCACTGAAATCGGCGTGCCTATCGCAAGAAATTTTGACGTGATGGGAAGTGAGTTATCCATTGGTATCAAGCCAAAAGTTGTGCAGTATGAGGCGAAGTTTTTTGATGAGCCGGTGCTCACTATCGGTGACAGCTTGAGCGACCTGACCGATGATGGTTCAACCGTTGAGCTGGATGATGTCGTCACCGTCGATCTTGGTGTTGCTTATGATTTAACGGACAGTGTGCGTTTAGGTTTTGTAGCTAAAAATCTGATTACCGATGATTTTCAGGTAGGCGCCTTTACCTTTGAAGTGAATACCGAATATCGTGCAGGTATTGCTTATCATTCAGATTTTCTGACAGTTGGTTTTGATTTAGATCTTAAAGAAAACGACCCGTTATTGAGCAACCCTGTTTTTAGTGGTCTGAAAACACAGTACGCCTCTGTGGGTGCCGAGTTTAATGTATTTGATTACGTACAATTGCGTGTAGGTGCCTCAGAGAATATTGCAGGCGGTATCCCTGATGGTGCAAAAGAAACGAGCTATTATGCAGGTATAGGATTCTGGTTAGGCTTTAACCTGGATGTTGCAGTGGCATCACGTGATGAATCACTGGGTGCTTATTTACAAACGGGCTTCAAGTTTTAATTATTGCGGTATCCGCTATTACGCATCAGTAAGGCATTAATGGCTTTGGGGTATAAGTTTTGTTCCCAAAGCCATTTGTTTTTTGGCGATGTAATTTCTGAGCTCTTCAACTTAATAACGAATATTGTTCGTTATTTTTTTGTCTTGGAAAACTGGGGGAGGTTCATTCCCGATAGCAGCCGTTCATTTTCCTTCTGGGAACTAGTGCTTTCTGGCCAAAAGCGGGCATTCAGAAAAGTCCGAATTATGCTTTTATTCCGTTTTTCACAATAAGATACTCGCCAATTCGGATGTTAAATATCGGTGTAGTTTGACCCATTGATGAGCATTGATGTATTGTTCATCATGCTTGCTGTATCAAAGCTAGGATAGTTTGGAATAAAGAAATTTCCCAATATGGACAATTAGTTATGCCAATATCTACACACCAGTTTTTGATATTCAACATTCATTTAATCCGGCATTGTTTGACCTCCATAACCGGTGAAACTTGTCCTTCAAGATTCCTGAATAGCATAACTGCGTTTTGGGGTTATACAGACTCTGGGTATCCCAGTTCACAGAGAGTCTGTAGATTTAACTGTTAGGGCAAATAAATGAACCACAATATTTCATTTATAAAGTCTGTATTTAATCTTTATGTATTGTGGGGGCTTATCTTAATAGCTCGCGCTTTCTGGTATCAATACACAAAAGACTTTGAGAGCGAGGCTGTAAATGAGGTCTTCATCATATTTAACATTGCGGGCATAGCTACAATTAGTGTGGGTGCGATCCTCGCTTGGTATGCAGAAAAACGTAAAGTTTGGGCAATAAGGCTGTTTATATTATTTTGTGCCTTATATGCCATTGATGCATTATTATTAACTTTTCAGGTTATGGATATCTATAAACAAGCGAACCAGGTTAGTCTATTTAGAGGCCCTATTGCAGCTATTGTGTGGTCTTTTCTAGCAGTGCTCGCTGTGTTTCCGCGCCCTAACAAGGCGCTTAAATCGGACGCGCCAAAAAGCGGCGCGCCCCTTAGCTAAGCGTTAACGGCTGCAATGGGTCGACCCTGATCCGTGAAATTTGGGTGTCCGCTTTTTCAGCTTTTTACATTTCTGCCAAATTTTATTCGATTTACGTTTCTTCCCGTTTCCACCCCTAACGTGAGCCAATTCACATCAATATCTAATTGATCGGGTAAAAATAATGCCATGTGAGTTTGAAGGACATTCCCATGTTTTACCCCGAAGACACGGAACCGAAAGAGCATACAGATAGGACCGAGGATGGACATCTGGTTCTAGATGGTACGGTGTACCTCGATTTTTCCGATAAGGATCATATCCCGAGAATAAAGGGCTTGATTGAATTGCTGAATCAGTATTTAAGAGCTAAACAGAGCTGAATCTTTAATCCATAAAGCCTCGCAAACCGTTTGCCATGGAGGTTTTTGATGGACTGTTTACCCGTTAACAGACGCCCGGATATATGATTGCCTAGTCAGTAATCGGCGCAAACTCTCCGAGTGCTAAGGTGGCATCCCGCATCTATCCCCTAAGGTATCTATACGAGTTACTACAACTTAATAGAATCATTTGTGTTGGTAATGTCTCGTTTCATCGGACAGCCAGTCATGCAGCGATCTATTTTGATAGTGCTCGCGTGTTCTCCCAGAAGTATTGCTCATGTACCGGTGTCGTAGCCATAAAGCTTCTTTGATCACCGTCTTGGCCTTCGGTTGTTTTTTTCGGTGAGAATACTCGTTCGCAAGCAAATGATCGATAACAGTATCCATATCTCCGTCTGTTGGATTTGGGATAGCGTCAATCCTACTCAAATGTTCTTTTATAGTAACCACGTTTTCCGGCATGTTTAGCTCCTCGTCCCTCTCTAAGAAAGGCGGAAAATTTTCATTTGTCATTTCAATGCTTGCATAGTTCACCACAATTGCTAGTCTTTGTATAGTATTTGTATTAGAGTAAAACAATGGTCGCCAAGAAAACAGCCGCTCTAAACCTCCGTATTGATCCAGGTATCAAGAACGCAGCATCTGATTTAGCCAAAAAACACCACCGGTCTGTAGCCAACATGGTGGAGGTATTGATTATTAAGCAATGTGAAAGAGATGATATATCGATTCCAAAGCAGCAGGCTTTGTTTGAGGAACCATCTATCGAGTAAATAGGTTTACTGTCATATTGAGGAAAATGGGTTTACGCTGACCAGTACCGTCGAGCCGAAGATGATCCAGATTTAGTGGCGGCTTGGGGGAAGTGTGGATTATCCCACGACGGGAAACTGCTCTAG
>CAXMTO010000431.1:0-5133 GCA_964196355.1 uncultured Myxococcota bacterium | reverse complement strand
GGATTGTATCATAATCACCAGGAACAAAAATTGTGGCCGCAAAAACAACAGAGGAGGATATGAAAATTGATAAAATAAAGAAACAAAAAGTGCAACACTTGGTGAATAACATCAGTGAAGGCTTTAATATATCTGACGGGAAATCCTCATTCATGGGAATATCTCCCTATTAGAGGTTATTTCAATATGAAAAAGTATGATGAATTATACAATATTAATAAGGTGATTGGCAAGTGCCACAATGTGTTAGGAAAATAAATTTAAACTGGGTGTAAATACCTTGCCAACATCTTGAGTTTTGTGATACAAAATCTGACTCAACATGTCCACTGTACATCTTGATACTTTAGGAATGATTCACGACTTTAGATTGATAGCAGTTATTGTAAGTTGGTAGTTAACAATACTGTACGAATGTTTCACTTTTGGGGAGGGGGTAAAAAAGTTAACATTCGTTGCAGTATGTTTAACTTTTCAAAAGTAAAATTTAACGTTTTGGGTAACTTGCCGGCCCCTATGCTATCAGAAAAAACCACATAACCTCTTCCGATCAAGTTGACCCTATTGTTATGTGTCTTGCAATTAGTTAAGCGCTTTTACCAAAGCTTCAGCAACAGCAGTTGACGAACCAGGGTTTTGCCCTGTTATAATCAAACCGTCAACAACGGCCAACGGATTCCAGTCTTCGACTTTCTGGTACACTCCGCCCATTGCAATAAGCTGATCTTCAAGCAAATAGGGTACAACATCCGTTAATTCGACTGCGGCTTCTTCAGAGTTACTAAAACCAGTGACTTTTTTAGCTTTGATCAACGGATCACCATTTTGATCCTTGGCTTTTAATAACACCGCAGGTGCATGGCACACTGTCGCTACAGGTTTTCCGGCAGCAATAAAACCTTCAATCAGCGCAATTGAATCACTGTCATTATGCAGGTCCCACAATGGACCATGGCCACCAGGATAGAATACCGCATCAAAATCTTCCACTTTCATTTCAGCCAATTTAGTAGTGTTCGCCAGTTCATTCTGAGCAGCCTGGTCATCATCAAATCGGCGCGTGTCATCGGTTTGGAAATCAGGTTCGTGACTTTTCGGGTCAAGCGGCGGTTGGCCGCCACGCGGTGAGGCCAGGGTAACTTGTGCGCCCGCATCTTTTAAGTGGTAATAAGGGCTGGCAAATTCCTCCAACCAAAAGCCTGTTTTTTTGCCAGTATCACCTAGTTCATCGTGTGAGGTTAATACAATCAGTACTTTCATCATTTAGCTCCTTTAGGGGTTGTCTTCTGCCATTGTGAGTTGAATTGTAGATTGTACCAAAAAAACATGTCACATAACGCCAAATTCAGCCGCCGAGGCACAAGGTCGGCTGGAATATTTTGTTAGCCTGATTTAATAGGCGTTAATTTTTCATTAAATAACTATATTGAAAATAGTTCTATTCGACGATCTCTGTTCTGATGCTTCCGAAGGGGGCACCTTCTACTACAACAACATCTCCCGGTTTCAGAAACTTGTTGCCTGAATTAGCAGCATTAAACATTGATGACAATTTGTCGAGTCTATCTATTTTAAGCAAATTGGCGAGTCTTCTTTTCCAACGAGGGGCTTTATTCGCAACGCCTGCGGGAGAACCAGTAATAACGGCTGTTCCTTTTGTAATCTTTTCTTTATTATATTTCCTTAAAACAAAGAGCAGAATGTCTTTATTTGAATAAATCCTATTCTTTGTGTTTTCACGTTGTCGCAATTCACCATTTACAGTTGTTTGTATATTAACACACAAAGTTGAATATTCGTTTTCTGATTTAGGAATCCACATGGATTTACTGATAGGTAAAAAACCAGGAAAGCTTCCTTTGGCATTAAAATATTCAGACTCCAACTCCCCTCCCAAACCAAGAACTCCTAGGGTAATAGATTGCAAGTCATTCGCAAGAAAATAACCCAGTCTTGGCGAAAAGGATGGGTCGGTCAATTGCTCCCGGCTGATGTCGTTCAATACAACAATTCCAAGTTCAACTTCGTAGTCGATTAGACTATGGATTGTGTCAAATTTATCTTGCAAAGTTTTGGGTAGACCTGGCTCGATTTTCTCAATTTGGTCAAATAAGATATTTTGATTCGGATATTTTACTGTATTATCTGTATTTATCGCTTTTTTCAGTTTTCTAAAAACAGGCGGCGATACTTCAGGATGATATTCAGATCCTGTTTGATATATTATCCCTGGATAAGTTAATGCGATTCCATATACATTGTTGTCATCCAATTGAAGTGGGACTAGTTTGCCGGAGTTTCTATTTACAGGTAAACAGTCGCTATTGGTGGGAATAGGGGTATAAATCATTGGCCAAAAAGTATAGGAACCAACTCCTAAAACAATGATAATTATAATCGCTACAAAGTATTTAACAATTGCGCGCATGATTTTTCCAGCATATCAATTCAATTATGCTCCTAAAGAAGCTAACAACTTATTAGATGTCGTTTTTGTTGATTGTCGCTATATCCTGTATTTCGGGATAAAGCTGCACTTAAACATCCTTGCCATTGTTTGTATTAATTTGACCGCCCAAGCCAGTTAACAATACAAGATATTATCTTATGTTTCAAAAGTTGCAATTACTTGCCAAAATAGAAACTTTTGGGGAGCTATTTGGAAGTTGCCATGTCCAATGGCAATAGCAACTATGCACTTAATCCATTTAGTCTAATGATCTACTTTACTTTTCTACTCAAGAAATCACGTATGTACTTGGCTATCACTTGTCCATCTTCTTCAAGTGCAAAGTGCCCGGTGTCGAGCAAATAGAACTCGAGATCCTTCATGTCGCGCTTGTAAGGATGGGCACCATCGGCTGGGAAAATATGATCATTTTTTCCCCAGACAATTAACATTGGCGGTTGATATTCGCGGAAATAAGCTTGCCACCCTGGATACAAAGGAACATTGGTGCGGTAATCATAAAACATGGCGAGCTGAATTTCATTATTTTCAGGACGACTCAGATGTTGCAAATCAACATGCCAGTTGTCCGGGCTAATCTTTTCGACATCCCTCACCCCATGAGTGTATTGCCATTTCAATCCTTCAGGAGAATGAAAGCCCTCCAAGGCTTTTCCATTTTCGACGGTTTTATTATTCCAGTACTTCTTGATGGGAGCCCAAAATTCTTTGAGGCCTTCTTCATAAGCATTACCATTTTGCACAACCAATGCCTCTATTCTTGCCGGATATTTTGCTGCGATTCTAAATCCAATAGGAGCACCATAATCCATGAGGTAGATGCTGAACTTGTCGACTTTGAGCGCTTCAAGAAAACCTATGATGATCTTTGACATGTTATCGAACGTGTAATCAAACTCAGACATGGGAGGCTGTTCGCTTCTTCCAAATCCGGGATAGTCAGGTGCTAAAAGATGGTATTGGTCTGACAGGTCTCGGATTAAGTTGCGAAACATGTGGGATGATGTTGGATATCCGTGGAGCAAAAGAATTGTAGGTGCATTCTCAGGTCCGGCTTCACGGTAGAAAATTTCGAGTCCATTAACTTGCACCGTTTTATGGGTGATCACTGGTGACGCCGCCTTATACTTGTCGATTGCCTCTACGGCTTCTTCTGTAGTCCAAACCGCGCTTGCGATGAACCGAAAGTTGATTAATGCAGCGTCATAACCGTTACCCTCTGGCACTATCGCAGCAGCTGTGGCATCTTTCACTACGGCAACCTCAAATCCCTGTTCCACCAGTTCTCTCATGTGGGACTCGGTGCACAGATTAGCGGACATCCCTGCAAGAATAACCTTGTCAATCCTGCGTTTTCTGAGTTGTAAAATTAGGTCATTGTTTTCCGGTCCATAAACTTTGTGTGGACTGCTGACAACTGTTTTCCTATCCTCTATATATGGTTTATAAAGGTCGAGCCAGTCTGCGCCAGAGCCTTTAAACCCTTCAAGACTCAGTTGACCTGTCCGGTCGAACATACCGATATTATGCATTAAGACCTCGAGCGCTCCTTCGAACTTCCAGCCTTTATCAGTAGGGAAATAATAGTGGGGCGAGACAAACACCGGGATGTGATTTTTCTTAGCAACTTTTAAAAGAGTCTCAATGTTTTTAACTGTGTTGTTTTCTGTTACGCTTTTACCGACAACTCCCCAGGTAACTCCCTGAGGACTCAAGAAATCATTTTGCGGGTCTGTAATGACAAGTGCTGTTCTTTCATCCACTTGCATACCAGGGTTGGGAAGCTCTGCAAATGCCATTGATGTGAAATTTATAATGATGAGACATCCCCAAAAAACTTTAATCAGAGCAGGCTTAAGTAATTTCATTTTGATTTCCTCTCTTTTATCATAAAATATGATTATCAGTTAATTTGCTTGTATCTACTCTTGCACCTTCTTTCTGAAAAGTGGAAGGTTCTCCGCATAACAATAAACTATATGCAGTTAGCAACATTTACCCATATAGAGTTTTTATGTTGATTCCTTTCTTTTCTAAAATCCTTCTTGAAAAATTATTGGAAATCCAGCCCTCAAAAGACAAAAGACCTCAACGGGAAATAACAACCCTTTGAAGGCCTTATAATGACAATTCAAGAAACACCTCATTCATTGGATTACTCTCCTTGTAGAGGTTAGTTCATATGTAAAGTTCTTTAGCTAAAAAATATAGTTTAATAATTTAATGTCAAGAAATTAATTGCGCAAACAACTTGTTAGGAATGATTATTGAGTCCATATATCTTGCCAACATCTTGAGTTTTGTAATACAAAATCTGAGTCAATATATCCACCGTACATCTTGCACTTTTAAGAATGATTCACAACTCAACATGTATAGCAGACATTGAAAGTCGTGAATCGAGTAGGTAACGGGGTCTCCCCCGTTACCTCTCACACCACCGGGCATACGGTTCCGTACCACGGCGGTTCCTTCCGTTGATATTATTCTACATCTTCGCAATTGTCCAAGCAGTATTGACGTGACGATAGGCTCGCACCATATTGTCGCGCTCGAGCACCTGCTCTAACAATGTCGAAAACTCAGGGATGGAGTGTTCTTCCCTCAATGGGTGCTTTGGTGTACTCATGCATACCCTCCCGGATTCCGTCCAGTACTTTCCA
>CAXMTO010000430.1:0-4507 GCA_964196355.1 uncultured Myxococcota bacterium | reverse complement strand
CAGCAGATATGATCACATCCGGAGTCTCACTGCGTTCGCTTACCTGCAGCGTCGCTACCCCAGCAAACATAGACTACTATAGTTCACTGGGGTGCTTCTTGAATATGTAATCATCTTTGCTGGTGAGAAATCCGGGTTAGCGACTCCTTGAAATACATAGACACATAGGTTACCTCATATTCCTATTTAGTGTGTAAATTTTGCACATCAAATGAGGGGAATTCCATCATTTAAATAGGTATAATTCCCCTATTTGAATTTTGGCCCGGCAGAGACATAATACCTTTTCACTCTTTTTATTTGTTTCTCAGACACATCACTTTCAGCTGATTTCTGTGTATTAATGGAAGAACCTCCATCATCAAATAGGGGGAATCTCACCTATTATAATTTCACCAGTAGGTTGTCCGAGAATAAGCCTTTTGTTTAAAATCAAGGAATTTTCAAAAAATACGCACAGTCATATAGTTAATATCTCGGAGTCTCGTGCCTCGCTTACCGGAGCATTATTTTTTGGAAATAACGCAGAGTTTAGACAAAATGGCATTTTCGGACAAGCTCCTAGGACTAACTGCAGAGCGAGATTGTTGGTGGTTGTGCAGACTCTGGAACCATCTCAGATCTCAAGATGCTTTTTTCTGTTAGGATATTCTGGAAGAATCATAATGTTCACATCTAAGATAATGATTAACATTGCCAATAGCCTTCTATGTATCATAGAGTCGATGATGTCGGTTTTCTTGGCGATAAAGGAGGTGTTATACGGAGAATCCACAATCGCGGCCTATAGTCAGACCGCATAAAAACAACAGGCGACAATAAAATGGCCAGATACCGAGAGAATCTACCCCAACTTGGAAATGATATCTTTGCTTGCTACACCGGCATGGATACCGAAATTCTTTACAATCGTGGAATCGATTTACCCGGATTTGCCTCCTATCCACTGCTCTCAAATTTAGAAGGTAAAAATATACTTCGTGAGTACTACTCCAATCTGGTGGCATTAGCCCGTGAACTAAGTGTTGCTGTAATCCTTGACTCAGTGACCTGGGTAGCGAATCGAGATAGAGGAGCAGATCTTGGCTACTCACCCGACGATCTCAAAAAATTTAACATCGAGGCGATTGAATTGATCGCAAGTGTTCGAGAAGAAAAAGGTGACCTCCCAACGGTTCTTTGTGGCCAGATCGGACCTCGCGGCGATGGATATGAACCTTGCGATCTAATGAGTACAGAGGAAGCAGAGAGTTACCACGCAGAGCAAATTAAAGTTTATTCCAATACCGAGGCCGACCTGGTAAGCGCATCTACGATTTGCTATGCCGAGGAAGCAGCAGGTGTCGTGCGTGCAGCACATCGATATGACATGCCGGTCTCAATTTCATTTACCGTTGAAACAGATGGACGTTTACCAACAGGTATGCCACTTAAAGAAGCCATCGAAAAAGTTGATGATGAGACAGATGGCCGAGCTTTATACTTTTTAGTCAACTGTGCTCACCCGGACCATTTCACGGGTATCTTTAACGATGAACCATGGATGCATCGATTAAAGGGTGTTGTCGCCAACGCCTCCCGTTGCAGTCATTCCGAACTGGAGGTAGCTGAGGAGCTCGACGAAGGCAACCCGGACGAGTTAGGTACTCTTGTAGGCGGCCTTCGCAAGCCGTATCCACATTTCAATATTGTTGGAGGTTGCTGCGGGACCGATATGAGACATATGAAGCGCATTCTCGAAAAAGCAAAGTCAGCTTACTAATTAAGTATCAGTGTGCTCTTTCCGCAAAACTAGCACATGCAGGCGGACCTGAATTTCGCTAGACCGCTGATGCGGAACGTAAATATTTCCACATCCAAGATATAAAGATTTTCAATTAACCTCAGGTTTAACTTCCTACATAACTACTGTATCTGTACAGTAAAAGAGCAACCTTTTGAAGTTTTTGGAAGTTATGGCCCAATTTCTAATTTTACTCGTCACTCATGATACCATCATTGCTCGCCTCTCTTTGATAAGATGTTTTCCGTTTCTGCCAGACGAAGAGTACCTACCCGTTTAAAATCAAGGCTTTTTACAGGTTCATCATACTTTAACCAGTCATTAGTTATCAATAGTTTCGATAGACAGACTTGGTTTGCTATCAATATTTGTAATGTGATATGATATCGTTTCGGAAAATTAATAATTTTGCTACCACCCTGCCACCCATTGATTTAACCCAACTTTTGAATCAATGACCTGATAATGACATGAGTGATAACACTGAATTCCGTACAAAACATCCAGTTCAACCGACACTAGCGGTGGGTGCCATCGTTTTCAAAGAGAATAAAGTATTATTAGTCAAAAGAGGAAAAGCACCAGCAAAAGGTTTATGGGCGATTCCCGGCGGTAGTGTGAAGCTGGGAGAAACACTCAAAGATGCGGCTGAAAGAGAGATTATTGAGGAAACCCGAATTCAGGTAAAAGCGGGAGCCTCGGTCTATTCTTTTGAATCAATTGAACGTGATGATAACGGTGACGTTCAATTTCATTATTACATCGTGGATCTGGAAGCAGAATATATGAGCGGAGAAATTACACTGGGTGATGATGCGGATTGTCGTGGAGTTCCTTCCCTAAAAGAGAGGATACTCAGATGACAAGATGGATGAGATTAGAAAAGGTTACGCAAGGAGAAGCAAAGTTTCTCATATCTACCCAACATGGCGTATCACGTACAACCCGTTTTTCGGCATTGTCCTAATATATCCCCTTGTACTTCTGATTTTCAGGAAAATGTAAAATCGCAGGCGCTATCGGTTACAGGTGCATATATACAGTACATATTATATCTTCTTCCAAGCAGAGTTCTGTCAAGTTCCAATATTAAGTGGAGAAAATTATGCAACTATTACGTTTAACAAGTTACCTGTCCCTGTTATTGCTCCTGCTTTCCTGCTGCACCTACGCCGGGTCCGTTGATAACACGATTGACGGTAATGCAGGTTCAAGGCTCCTCGCCGAGAGTTTTGGAACATTCAATGCACCCTGGGCCATGACCTTTCTACCGGACGGAGACCTCCTTATAACTGAAAAACCTGGCATTTTGCTCTTGGTCCAACTGGATAATCGTTCCAAGGTGCCTGTCAAAGGAGTACCCAGAGTAGCTTATGGCGGTCAGGGTGGCCTGGGTGATATAATTCTCCATCCTCAATACAAGGATAACCACTGGATATACCTATCATATGCTGAGGAGGATGCGTCAGAAAATAGGGGAGCAGTCGTTGTCCGGGCTCGATTACGTCCTGCGTCTGCCAAGCCAAAACTGGAAAACCTTCAAGTCATCTGGCGGCAAGAACCCAAAGTCTCAGGTAGCGGGCATTACTCACACCGGTTGGCTTTCAGCCCAGATGGGTATTTATTCATTACTTCCGGTGAGCGGCAAAAACAGACACCAGCCCAGAGCTGGAAGCAAAATTTGGGCAAGGTCATCAGGCTAAACGCGGACGGATCAGTGCCATCTGACAATCCGTTTCAGGACAAGGGAGAACTCGCCAAAACCTTCTGGTCTCTCGGGCATCGCAACCTGCTTGGTATTGCTTTCGACAGACAGGGAAGACTGTGGACACACGAAATGGGCCCCAGACACGGTGATGAATTCAACCTGACTCTTGGTGGAGGTAATTACGGTTGGCCAATTGTATCCTGGGGCGATCAATACTCCGGTATTCCCATTCCCGATCATGATACGCGTCCAGAATTCAATGCACCTGAGGTATACTGGGTGCCAACCGTTGCACCCTCAGGTCTGATCATATACGACGGCTCCATGTTTCCAAAGTGGCAGGATAATGCCTTTATCGGCGGGCTCAGATCAAAGTCACTGGTACGGATCAGGATTGAAGGTGACCAGGCCGAGGAGGTCGAACGTTTTGCAATGGACAAACGTATACGAGAGGTTGAGCAAGGACCAAGCGGTGCAATATGGGTTCTGGAGGATGAAAGAGGTGGTCGCCTGCTTCGGCTCACTCCACACCAGTAAGCAGCAGGGTGTGTTCGGCAATTACATTCAATGCGCCAAAACTACATTATGAAAAAGGTGCCTTCTGGTCCATCACGACGTACAGCTCGGACGGCTGGATTTTTACTGATAATTTTGCCATCAACTCAAAGAAGGCAAAAGCCAATGCAGATGGGTCTTATACAATCCGCTTTAATTGCGAGGGCGCAGAGAACAACCTCACTGTAGTGAAAGACTGGAATGCAGTATTCCGCATGTATATGCCAATGGATGTTGAAGAAAACCTCGGCTACGTGAGGAATATGATTAGCAACAACACTGGTGCACCTGTAAAAAAGTGAGAAAGGAACACTCTCATGTGGCGCATCTGTAGTCGCTACCCGTGTGGCAGTCCAGAAGATACCGCCATTGAATTTAGCTGTTCTCCGTTTCGGTCTAGGTGGATTGATATTATTCCTATGCCTTTTTATCTGTCGGAGGGATTTCCTTAAAGTTAAGAA
>CAXMTO010000429.1:0-3127 GCA_964196355.1 uncultured Myxococcota bacterium | reverse complement strand
TATTGCAAAAATGTGGATATTGAGCTGAATGCCTGGAGGGCTAAACTCTACAACATTATGCGTCAGATGGACGATTTACCGGCAGCTGACAAACAGCGAATAAATGATCAAGTGAACGGACTTCATAACATAGTGAACGAACTGGATAATCGGATTGATCAGTTAAGAACCAGCTGTCCAACGGAGTGGGCATCTGAGAAATCTGAAATTAAAGGCAAGATCACTGAAATGGAAGAACAATATGATGAGGTTGATTCTTTCTTTTATTAGGAATTAACGGGCTGTTTGTCGTTTTTAGCGAACAGCCCGGCAGGAATATTTATAAAGGAGGTATTATTTTGTGGGAAGTTGTGGTTGACAAGGATAGATGCACTGGTATGACAATTTCCAAAGCAACCGGCACACTTTAAAGAAAAAATACGATGATCGGTTTTTTCGGATGTGGAAGTATTATCTACTCTCCTGTGCTGGTTCGTTCCGCGCCAGATCAAATCAGCTCTGGCAGATAGTTCTTTCTCCTCGTGGCATTCCGGGGGGCTACCGGGCCCATTACAAGTAAATATTGTCCAAAAGTCACGATGTTGGCAAGAAATGTGGGCTTTGTTATGCAATGCTAATCACAACCTAATTCCTATCCAAACCAAGAGTTGATTTGCATCAACAATCACACTCTACCAAATTTTATTGGCATCATCTTTCAGTAAGGTTACT
The DNA here is from genome assembly GCA_964196355.1 of uncultured Myxococcota bacterium. Taxonomy (GTDB): domain Bacteria; phylum Desulfobacterota; class Desulfobulbia; order Desulfobulbales; family Desulfocapsaceae; genus Desulfomarina. The sequence continues at coordinate 2,416 of CAXMTO010000429.1, read as the reverse complement.
ATATCTGCTGGCATGCTGAATGCTAAAAAATAATCATGCAAGGTGGAGCATCTCCAAGAAACACTACAGGTCTAATTATATTGCCGCATAGTCTGAATTTTTAAAGTGTTAATTGGTTCTGATTTTCGGCACAAATGGGGCAGAAGATGAACAGTGATCTAAATATATTTCAACTCATCCTTGATAAGGCTGGCGAGGAATTCTATCTAATCAAACCAAACGGTAAGCTGGCCTATGTCAACGAAGCAGCGGCGAAAAGCTTAGGGTATACTGTAGAGGAGATGTCCAGCATGGGTGTGCCCGAGTTTGACCCGCTTTTCGGACCCAAGTTTATGCAGCATTTCGCAAGGCTGAAAGAAGGAGATCTGCCGCCCTTTGAAACAGAGCATATTACAAAGGATGGCCGCCGAATATTCAAAGAGATAAAATCGGTCTACCTCAAAATAGACCACGATGATTTTGTTTGCGCCTTTGCCCGTGATGTCACGGAGCGCATTCAGGCTGAAGAGACAATAAGGCAACTTGCCCGCTTTCCAGATGAAAACCCTTCGCCGGTACTTCGCGTAAACAGTGACGGAGTTATTCTTTATGCCAATGAAGCAAGCGCTCCTTTACTTGATTATTGGGGAGTCAATATTGGCGAGTTGATTCCTGAAAAAATCCGTCAACTAGCTATAAAGACTATTTCTTCAGGAACAACCAAGGAAATAGAACAAACGTGCGGGAACAGGACCCTATCTCTCAACCTCTCATCAATACCTGACGGCAACTTTTTAAATATATACGGTCTTGACATTACTGACCGTAAACAGGCGGCAGAAGCCTTGCAAGAAAACGAGGAGAAATATCGGCGTCTGGTAGAAAATCTTAAGGAAGAGTATTTTTTCTACTCACATGACACCACAGGAGTTTTTGATTATTTAAGTCCTTCCATCACCAATATCCTTGGCTATTCACAGAAGGAATTTCTGGCCCATTATACCGAATATCTTACCGATGATCCGCTCAACGATGAGGTTATAAAACATACCGATCTTAGTATACTGGGAATCCAGCAACCGTCATATGAGGTGGAGATCTATCATAAGGATGGCAGCATCAAGAGACTCGAAGTTACCGAGGTGCCGATATTCAGTACCGAGGGCCAAGTTATTGCTGTAGAGGGCATTGCCCATGATATTACCGAGCGCAAGAGAATCTTTGTTGAGATGCAAAGAAAAACCAGGGAACTTGGAGAGGTCAACGCGGCAATGAAGGTACTGCTGAGACAGAGTTCAGAGTCCAAAAAGGAATTGGAAGCGAAGGTCTTAGCCAACCTTAAGGATTTGGTCATTCCCCATCTGGAGGAACTTGAAATACAGTTGGCAGGCAAACGAAGCAAGATACTTGTCAATGTTATCAAATCCAACCTGGAGCAGATCACCTCACCGTTTTCCCAGAGTCTCTCTTCGGGTTTAGACAGATTGACCCCTAGAGAAATTCAGATTGCGGACTTGGTCAGAAGTGGTAGGACAAACAAGGAAATAGCTGAACTTCTTAGCATCTCCAGTCGTACAGTGGAGTCTTACCGCGACAAACTACGCACCAAGCTGAAAATCAAGAACAAAAAAACAAACCTCAGGTCCTACCTGCTTTCCCGGACATAATACGGATAACTAGACCGTATTGTCCATGTATTCTTTCAGTATTTTTTAGCCCCTTTCTCTCTTTACAACATGATTTGCTTCCTTTAGGCTGGAATTTAACGGTTATCGGTTCTGAAATCTGAAGGAAATAGGTTTGTTCAGATGTAAACCGTGATTAAGGAGGGGTTGGGCATCAAAAAAATAACTATTTTTGTCTTGAGTTTTTTGTTGGTGTTGGTAGGGCTAAGCTTTTCAAATGTTACGGCAGCTGCAAGCGACGGAGAATCAAATGACGTGTTGACTGATGCAAACGAAGCCCCATAATTGTGGACAGTCCGAAAAGCTAGTAAAAAAACTTGCGTAAGAGTGTCATGGTTTCATGAAGAAAAACTTTTACCAGAGGATTTGAACTTTCGGGGAATTAGGGGTTGAGCATTTACTGTTTTCTCTATGGTGATCAGGTAACTTTAGTGTCATGGAGATTGAGCGATGAAACAACCCCATCCCCGAACCAACTATCATGCTTCTGCTTGGCACAGGGTTAGTTGGTGTAGCTGGTGCTGCCAGAAGAAGAAAAAAGAAACAGGCTTAAAAATCTTCGATTATAAATTACAGAAAGGCAGGGTCAGAAACGGCCCTGCCTTTTTTTGTTGTGCGCCCGGCAGGGCGCACTTACTTGGAGGTGCAAGTCCTCTATACACCCGGCAGGGGGAAGTGTTAGCCGGACGGCAAGGTTAGCATCGTGAGGTGTTGGCTGAAGGAAGCCGCAGGCAAAGCGCTGGCCTGACGAA
>CAXMTO010000428.1:0-10648 GCA_964196355.1 uncultured Myxococcota bacterium | reverse complement strand
GTGCCGATTAGCGTGAGTGAATCAAGCATGGAACCAGAGTTTGTCAGTTGCACAAATACTGTTTCCAGCGATTTCAGGTTTACCTCATATGGGGTGATAAAATTACCCAGTCTGGCAGAAAAATAATAAATTGGGAAATAGGTCAACGGGTTGCAAACCACCACACTGGAGATGATACCTGCAATGGTTGATGTTCTTGTAATAAGAGTAAACGCTATAACCATAAGAGTGTGCAACGGTATTGTCGGAGTAAGACCTACAAGCACACCAATAGCAACTCCCCCGGCCAGGATTTTCGGATCACCCCGTAACCGTTTGAATCTGAGAAAGTAGTATTTGTTTATTCTGTTAAAATTCAAACCGGTCTGTCTCAAGCTAGCTGCGAACGTGAATAAACATCCTGTTCCAGGGATGTTTCTCCACATTCTGCAAATTTGTAATGTCCGGCGAGAGCTATCATCGCGCCGTTATCAGTACAGTAAGCAGGTCGAGGGGCAAAAAAAGATATATTTTCAGCCCTGCATCTCTTTTTCAATTTTTCCCTAAGCCTCCGGTTGGACGAGACTCCCCCTCCTAAAACTACTGTATTCATACCATAATTTTTTGCAGCAAGTACAGTTTTTTCCATTAGAACATCAACAACAGCCTCTTGAAAAGAAGCACAAATATCTTGAATTTGAAGATCTTTTTTTTGCTGCATCTGGCGATTGCAGTGATTCATTACCGAAGTTTTAAGACCGCTGAAACTGAAATCAAGTGATCCTTTTTCCAGCCAGGCTCTTGGGAATTTGATAGCATCTGGATCTCCTGAAAGTGCAGCATTAGAGATATGAACGCCTCCAGGATAGGGAAGATGAAGTAACTTGGCCACTTTATCAAACGCCTCACCGGCAGCGTCATCCCTGGTCCTTCCTAGCAGTTTGAACGAGTTGCTTCCTGGGGCCAGATAAATTGACGATGTACCACCGGAAACAACTGTTGCAATGAAAGGGAATGGTGGTGAATCTTCTAAAAAAATTGAGAGAATATGACCTGCCATATGATCTATACCAACAAATGGTATCCCATTTACATAGGACAGCGCCTTGGCAAATGAGAAACCTACCAGTAACGATCCTATCAGGCCGGGACCCTGGGTCGCGGCTATCAGGTCTATGTCTTTGATGGTTAAGTGAGCTCGTGTAAGTGTCTCCTCTACGACAGGGTGGATTGATTGCAGGTGTTTCCTTGAGGCAAGCTCCGGGACCACGCCGCCGAATCTTGTGTGGATTGCATCCTGGCTGTTGAGTACATTCGCCAGAATCGATCCATCGTCGATAACCGCTGCTGCGGTATCATCACAGGAGGTTTCTATGCCTAGTATTTTCATATTGGGAGTACTTCTCGTATTATTTTGTTGATAGTTCTGATATTAATTGTATTAGATATGTATAAGCGGAGATAACCTGCGACTGAAACCTTAATGAAGTTCTCATCCCGATAAATGGGGATATCCAGGATTCAGTCCAGTGACCCTCTGTGGGCTGTAAAAACAGAAATTATCTTTTTCGTTAGTAAAAAGAATCTGATTGTGTCTATTAATTTATTATTTTAGCAGTAACTATCTATCTGGTATAAAATTGAAAACTGAACATTTCCACCCTCTTGTCGATCAATTTTCGCGCACTATATCATACCTCCGTCTTTCTATAACCGATCGTTGTAATCTTCGCTGTATGTATTGCATGCCTGAGGGGCAGGACGAAAATGCCAAACATACAAAAACCGGAGACATACTTTCTCATTCCGAGCTCCTCAGCTACGAAGAATTATTGAAGGTTGTCCGCATTACAGTGAAGATGGGAATGAACAAACTCCGCCTTACCGGCGGTGAACCCCTGGTGCGAAAGGGATTACTCAATTTTATTCATGAACTTTTCTGTATCGAAGGACTTGAAGAGGTGAGGGTGACCACGAACGGTGTTTTGCTTCCAGTATATGCCGAACAACTGTATTTAGAAGGGGTAAGGCATCTTAATATCTCCCTCGACACTTTGCAGCCCAAAAAATTCTCTAAAATTACCGGCCGGGATGATTTCGATAAGGTATGGAAAGGTCTTCAAATGGCAAGAGATCTCGGTTTCAGGGTAAAAATCAATGTAGTTGCCATGAAGGGCATCAACGACGATGAATTCACTGACTTTGCCCGGTTGGCTCTCAATGAGCCATTTCAGGTAAGATTCATTGAGTTTATGCCACTAGGTGAAAAGAGCAGCTGGAAAAAAGAGCAGTTTATAAAAGCAGATGATATAAAAGGAATTATATCCAGAGAGGGTGAACTGACACCGTTCAAAAGTAAATACGATGAAGGACCGGCTCGAGTGTACAGATTAGAAGCTCCTCACGACAGAGAGGGATCCGTCGGTTTTATCTCCCCCATAAGCCACCATTTTTGTGATAAGTGCAATAGACTCAGGCTGACTTCTGAAGGACGTCTTCGGGCCTGTCTTCTCAACGACAAAGAAATTGATTTGAAAGCTCTGCTTAGAGGCGGAGCTTCCAACGAGAGAATCCGACAGAGTATACGGCAAACGATTATAGACAAACCTAAAGGGCACACCCTGGAAGAGGACCTTGGGAAAAGTGCCGGAGCGACCTGTCGGGGCCAGATGTCACAGATCGGTGGGTGAGTCGCTTTGAGGATATGACCCCAGCCACTCGAAATATGAACAGAGTGAACCCAGCCGCTCACATCCCCTGCTTATTCTTTCTTCCTGAATGTGACCCATCATATCGAGAAAAAAGAGATATTTCCACTGTTTGCCTTTAATTGGCCTGGACTCAATTTTTGCCAGATTGATGTTCTCCTCTGAGAGAACCGTCAGAATTTCATTCAGAGCACCGGGCCGATCCATCAGTCCGATCAGGAGCGAGGTTCTGTCTCTCCCACTCGCAGAAGGGGCGGTTTTCCCAATAACCAGGAACCGTGTGGTGTTGCCTCGATAATCTTCGATACCTTTAACTACCACCTGTAATTCGTAAGTTTTGATCGCAAGTGAAGAAGCTATTGCACCTATATTAGGGTTGTCGGCTGCCATCTGTGCCGCAACTCCGGTAGAAAAAACCGGGAGGGTAGGGACTGAAGGAAGATGCCGTCTCAGCCATTGCCGACATTGAGCCAGGGGTTGGGAGTGGGAGGCAACTGTCTGAATATCGCTTCTGTTTCCAGACCTGCACACGAGATTATGACTGATCTCAAGCCTGACCTCGCCGCAAATTTGAACCTTATATTTCATAAAGCAGTCAAGGGTGGAAAAGACAGCCCCTTCAATGGAATTTTCTACCGGTACAATACCGTATCGTGTCCTTCCTTTTTCCACTTCTGCAAATACATCGTCAATAGATTCTAAAGGTTTATATTCAGCCGAGTGACCAAAATATTTCACCCCGGCAAGATGACTGAATGTCGCCTCTGGTCCTAAAAAGGCCACAGCAGCTTTTTTCTGTGAAAGTCTGCATGTGGTGATTATTTCATGAAAAATTGACTTAAGCGCAGTTTGGGGGAAGGTGTCGTTATTGTCCTTAAACAGGCGATCATAGATCTGCCTTTCACGCAGAGGATCCCACTTAGCCCTCTTGCCTTCATTTTTCAGTTTGCCGATTTCTTTTGCACAGTTGAGACGTTCTTTCAGTAATGAAAGAATTTGATCGTCTATTGTATCTATTTGATCTCGTACTGAAACTATCTCGTTTTTTGGTTCAGTTTCCATCCTGCTCCTTGACCTATTTACTCTGTAAACCATTTTAATATTGACCAAATGCTTGGAAAACAAATAAGGTAGGGCAAACAAATAGTAATGTCAAGATTGAAAGACTCTGCATAGTTACCGAGAAGTCAGATAGTAAAACCAGAGAGCAATGAGCCGGTCCTGGGTGTTTTAAATTGTTCACCCAGGACTTGTCTCGGGTCAAGGTGGACTGTATAGGCAAGAAGAGCATCTGGATGCCAGCAATTGCACCACAGAGTGTTAATCAGGTATTCGGATTAGTATCAATCAGCTCAACATTGGGATAATCATGGGCAATAACAAGATAGAGAAGACATATGAAGAGATCAACGCCAGGATCAAAGCGGGAGAGGCTGTTGTTGTCACTGCTGAAGAGATGGTGGATATTGTCAAAACCGATGGGGCTGAAAGAGCTGCTGCCAGAGTTGATGTAGTCACCACCGGTACTTTCGCACCGATGTGTTCCTCTGGCATGTTCTTTAATTTTGGCCAGATGACTCCTACCATAAAGGCTTCAAAGGTGTGGCTTAACAAGGTTTCAGCATATGCCGGCATTGCTGCGGTTGATGCTTACCTCGGTGTTACAGAACCAGCTGAAGATGACCCACTAAACAAAATTTACCCCGGTGAATTCCTTTATGGGGGCGGGCACGTCATTGAGGATTTGTTACGCGGACGAAAAGTTTTGCTGGAGGCGAAGGCTTATGGAACGGATTGTTATGCTGCAAGAAAAATGAAAAAAGAAATAGGGCTTGATGATCTTCCTTATGCACTGCTCTGTAACCCAAGAAATGGGTATCAAAACTACAACTGCGCAGTAAATTTATCTGAAAAAGCGGTATACACCTATATGGGAATGCTTAAACCACATTGTCAAAATGCAAATTTTTGCAGCGCCGGAGAGTTAAGCCCTCTCCTCAATGACCCATTATATAAAACAATTGGTGTAGGAACGAAAATATTTTTAGGGGGAGGGTACGGGTACGTAACCTGGAAAGGGACACAGCATAATCCATCAGCTCCACGCAATGACGGTGATGTACCCACCAGGCCGGCAGGGACTTTGATGGTTCAAGGCGATCTGAAACAGATGTCTGCGGACTGGCTGCGCGGAGTATCCATCCAGGGTTATGGCAATACAATGGCCATTGGTCTGGGTGTACCGATACCGATACTCAATGCAGAAATGGCTCGGTATACAGGTGTGTCCGACAGTGACATTGTTACCCAGGTTATCGACTATGGCCACGACTATACAAACGGTATTGCGCGGAGTTATGGGGAAGTCAGTTACGCCCAATTGAAATCTGGTGAAATCACGGTAAACGGTAAAAAAGTTCTGACAGCACCTCTCTCCAGTGTTGTAAAAGCCCGAGAAATTGCAAATATTTTAAAAAATCAGATTAAAGATGGCCGTTTCATGCTCAATAAACCTGCCGAATTGCTTCCAGATGGGACAGTATGAGGAATGAAACATGACACAGGATAAATTTCAGCATCTCATCGATTCAATCAAACAGTACGAAAAGGTAGCTATAGCCTATTCAGGCGGCATCGACTCAACACTACTCCTCTATGCAGCAAAAAAAGCTCTGGGGTCTGCGAATATTTTTGCTTTGACTCTGATTTCCCCAGTTATCCCGGAACATGTCATTGACAATTGCCGCGCCATTTTAAAGACACCTTTTTTCAAAGGAATAGGCCATAACGAGATTCCTGCTGACCCGCTGCAATGGGATGATTTTGTCGAAAACAGTAAGGAACGCTGCTATTTATGTAAGAAAAAGATGTATTCACTCTTGATTGAGGCCATTAAAGATGAACCGGACCCACAATATACCCTTCTTGACGGCACCAATCTAGACGATACCAAAGAGGATCGACCCGGACGAAAAGCACTGCAGGAACTTGATATTAAAACACCTTTACTCGACGTTGGCTTACGAAAAGCAGAAATTCGAAAATTGGCCAAAGAGATTGGCCTTCCAAATCACGACCTTCCTTCCAATTCCTGCCTTGCAACGCGGATACCGACAGGGACCCCTATTGATGAACAACTATTGAATCGTATTGACTCTGCTGAATCTTTTCTTCTGAAACTTGGATTTTCAGGATGCAGAGTCAGACCTCGGGGAGCCTGCACAATTATCGAAGTTCAGGAAAAACATATGGAGAAAATCGTCCAACCACTGTCAAGAACCCAGATTAAGGCATGTTTTTCCGATTTAAGCTTTGGCATTGTGGCATTAAGTTTTGACTCGAGATGATATTTAAAATAATTTAGTACCTTACTCCAGAAACCCTGTCACTCAGTTCAGTACCCCCTTGAGGGGTGTGAAAAACAAGAAACTGAGTAATGTGTATTGAAATTATGATGTTACATATACCACCAAGGTACTTATACCTATCAAGCTGGTACTGAAAAGAGTGCAGGATTTTTTACCGTTAACCGGTGCTAGTACTATCGAAATGAAAAATTGTGCAATTTTGTACTTGATTCTGGTTTAGGTTTCAATTATGGTGCCTGATTAGAACGTGAAACCGTGAATACAAAGGATTTGGCCGGTTTTTGCTGTCTATTTTTACGTAAAGAAGTGAACAAAGTTTTTTTCTTTGACAATTAAAGAGAGTTTAGGTAAAGCACTATTTCAAGGAGAAAAGATCAACGGTTGTTGGTCTGCCATATTGTTAAAATTTTACCCATGGAGGAGTTCATGAACAAGAAGGAACTTATTGAGAGCATAGCAAGTGCAGCTGATATCAGCAAAGCGTCCGCGGAAAAAGCACTGAACGGTACCCTCGCAGCTATTGCTGAGACGTTGAAAAAAGGTGATAAAGTTACCCTGGTTGGGTTTGGCACTTTTTCTGTTTCTAACCGTGAAGCTCGTCAGGGACGTAATCCGCAGACAGGAGCTACCATCAAGATTCCAGCGAAGAAAGTTGCAAAATTCAAAGCTGGCAGTAAGCTGTCTGAAACTATCAATTAATTCCTGTTGAACCATGAACTTTAAGATACGGTAACTGATGGCAGGCTCTCTGAGGTAGTTTCTTTTAAGGTTACAGTGTCAAAATGAGCATAATAATGGTAAACATCAGGTATTTATACCTTCTTATGATTAATATGATGGTGTAACCAGACATACGATAGTTTGTCTCTAAAAAGGGGTCGTTTCTGAAAAGGAACGACCCCTTTTTATTTTGGTGGTAACATGCCGTTGCCAGGACGGAACGGACACTCTCTCGTTACTGCACTGTTTTCCGATTTCTGTTTTGAGGAACTACATGGAAACTTTCGAAGAACTGCTGGAGGAGTCGACTCGAGTCCACGGGCATATTTGTGCTGGACAGGTTATTGGAGTGCGGATGTCCTTACTGGCTTTATCACTCATCGGCATTGATGACCCCAAGGGGGCGGACAGAAAAAAACTCTACGTTATTGTTGAAATTGATAGATGCGCAACCGATGCCATCCAATCAATTACCGGCTGCAGTCTCGGAAAAAGATCTATGAAATGGCTTGATTATGGTGTGATGGCAGCCACTTTTGTCAATCTCGAGACAACCAAAGCAGTTCGAATTACCGCTCTTGAGGAGGCGAGGACTACTTCGGCAAAGTATTGCGCTGAAATTTCTAATAAGTATCAGAGACAGCTTGAAGCATATAAAATAATGACTGACGAAGAACTTTTTCGGATCCAGAATGTCCGGGTAAAAATTCCTGAGGAAAATATGCCCGGCAGACCCTTAAAACGAGTACAATGTGCACGCTGCCAGGATTGGGTTCAGGACAAAAGGGATCTGCTGGTAAAAGGAGAGATTCTCTGTAAACAGTGTGCTGAAGGTCGATATTATATCGAACTTTAGCCAGGGAGGTACCTCTGCTTCCCGATATCACCTTTAAATCATAAACCGTTTTTTATCGGCTGGGCGATAGGGTAGTCTGAATTTAATATCAGTGATGTGAAGATGTTCGAGTTGAAACTCAAATTCTGATTACTAGAAACACCTTACAGATCAACACAGTTTAAGGAACGAGATAATGGTTACTCTGTTAGATTATGGCGCCGGAAATATCCGCAGTGTCAGAAATGCAATAAAAAAACTTGGCGTCACGGTGAAAGATGTTGAGAATCCTGAAGATATACTCTCGGCAGAGAAACTGATTTTCCCTGGAGTGGGGAGTTTCGGACTGGTGATGAATCGTCTTCGCGAAAAAGGATATGCAGAACCGTTAATACGACGTATTCATGAGGATAAACCTTTTCTTGGCATTTGCGTTGCCCTCCAGGTGTTGTATGAAAGCAGTGAAGAATCACCTGGAATCCCCGGCCTTGGTATTATTCCTGCCAAAATAAAAAGATTTCCTAAAGGCCAGCTGTCAGTGCCTCAGATTGGATGGAACGGTATACGGCTTAAGAAAGAATCGGCCTTGATGAACGGGTACAATGGTGAAAAACTCTATTTTGTCCACTCTTATTATGGCTCTTCCGGTCTACAGGTAAAAGACTGGGTACTTGCAACCACGGACTACGGCATCAATTTTGTGTCGGCTGTTATGAAGGGTAACGTTACCGCATTTCAATTTCATCCGGAAAAAAGTGGAAATGTGGGCCTCAGGATTCTAGAGAATTATCTACAGCCGGACAGCCATTCTTCTCATCAATCCGGTTTTCCAATGGATGAAAACAAGCACAAGACCAGAATTGCGAAGAGAGTTATCGCATGTCTGGATGTTCGCAGTAATAGCGGTGGAGATCTTGTAGTCACTAAAGGTGATCAGTATGATGTCAAAGAAAAAGGGGAGGTTCGAAATTTAGGTAAACCTGTTGAACTTGCCAAAAGATATTACGAAGAAGGGGCAGACGAAATAACCTTTCTAAATATCACTGGATTTCGCGACTCACCGCTGCAGGATCAACCGATGCTCGAAGTTTTAAAAAGGACTTCAGAGAATGTTTTTGTCCCTCTGACTATAGGTGGTGGAATAAAACAATTCACTGATGCCGAAGGACATTGCTATTCATCCCTTGATGTTGCTTCTCTCTACTTCCGTTCTGGGGCAGATAAAGTTTCTATAGGCAGTGACGCTGTGTATACCGTGGAGGAGTATCTCTCTACCGGAGAAAAAACCGGTCTCAGTTCGATAGAACAGATTTCCAGCGTTTACGGTGCGCAGGCTGTGGTTATCTCGGTCGATCCTCGTCGGGTCTACGTCAGCAGCCCTGAGGACACCCCTCACGCAACCATTAAAACGGCTTTTCATGGTCCAGATGATGAAGAATATTGCTGGTATCAATGTACTGTCAGGGGTGGCAGGGAAGGGAGGGATATTGATGTTATCCAACTTGTAACTGCCTGCGAAGAACTCGGTTGTGGTGAGATTTTACTCAACTGCATTGACAAGGACGGGACCAACAACGGCTTTGATCTCGAACTGATAAAGATGGTCGAAGAAGTCGTTTCTATACCGGTAATCGCTTCCAGTGGTGCAGGGAACAGCTCACACTTTGTCGAAGTCTTTAAAAAAACACAGGCGGAAGCAGCTCTTGCTGCAGGGATATTTCATAGAAGAGAGGTGGGTATAGATGATGTAAAGAGCGCCCTGGTCGCGGAAGGAGTAGTAACAAGAGCATAAATCTTTACCCACAAAGAACCTGTCGCTAATGAAAAAAGACACTTCAAAAAAATTTACATATTTAGTGGGTATACTTTTAGTTGGAATTGCATCATTTCATCTCATCAACTTTGTCTCTTCCTGGACTCACAAAAAAAGTCTTGGAGAGCTTGCCAACCAGGGTGATGTTCGTCTTGAACTCCATATCAATTATTTGAAAGGTGTTCTGGAAAAATATGAAAGTTTACCAGAATTACTCGCAATTGATAAAAACCTCGTTCGTGCTCTTTTGAATCCCCATGAACACATGAGAATCGAAAAACTCAATAGATACCTGGAGACTATTAATAAGGTCAGTGACACACTTGACACCTACTTAATGAATAAAGACGGCCTTACTATTGCTGCCAGCAACTGGCAGGAGGAACGTCCGTTTATTGGCCGAAATTTCAATTATCGGCCATACTTTAAACAGGCAATGCAGGGTAAACTTGGCAGGTATTTTGCGCTGGGAACAGCCTCGGCTAAACGAGGGTACTACTTCGCCTACCCTGTTCGAAAGGATGATGACATCCTTGGCGCTGTCGTTGTCAAAATTGATATTGCTCATGTTGAACAAAGATGGGTGCATCGCGACAGTACATTTCTTGTGTCCGATCCGGATGGTGTGATTTTCATTACGACTCAGCCTGAATGGCGTTACAACACTCTTGAACCATTGGAAAAGGCGGTTGTTGATCGAATTGTAGAAAGTAAACGCTATCCCGCTGACGCCTTGAAGCAACTGGGTGAAGTTGTGATTACCACCGACAACGGTATGCAGATATTAGACATCTCCAGGGCAGTGGATAAGGAGCCTCTGAAGATGCTCAAACAATCTCGAATGATGTCCCAGGCTGGATGGACGGTCCATATCCTTTCAGATATCTCAGTACTTAAAAGGGAAGTACTCTGGGTAAAAATAAAGACTGCTTCCGGGCTTTTTTTCTTTTATATAGCTGTCCTGATGCTTGTGCAACGGCGAAACCGCCTCAACGAACACAGCAAAATTGAAGAAGAGGGACGAAGAAGGCTGCAGGAGGCCAACGAACAACTTGAATCAAGAGTTTTCGATCGTACCCAAGAACTTACTGAGGCAAACACTCTTTTAAAAAAAGAGGTTCAGGAAAGAAAACTTGCTGAGGTAAAGTTAAAAAAAACCAGAAAAGAACTTATTCACTCAGCTAAGCTCGCGGTTTTAGGACAGATGTCTGCTGGTATAAACCAT
>CAXMTO010000427.1:0-5501 GCA_964196355.1 uncultured Myxococcota bacterium | reverse complement strand
CTGATGTCCTGCGGGCAGATCCAGAAAGCTGTTGTGTTCAGCAGTAGTAGTGTTGAATCGAAGCAACGCTCGGGTAGCCGGGCAGAGAGAAGCCAAATTCAGGACATGTTGACACTTGAGGCAAAGCTAAGGTCCCTTTCTGAGAACAACGGATTGCCACTGGTGATATTCAGACCGACGCTCATCTATGGGTGTGGTATGGATACCAATATCAGCCGCCTGGCCAATTGGATAGGTCGTTTTGGATTTATGCCGGTTAATGGCAGGGCTGCTGGCTTGCGGCAACCGGTGCACGCGGATGACCTGGCAAAGGTTGCGATTACAGCGATGCTCTGTACAGATGATTTACCCCGGGTATTAAATTTGTCCGGTGGTGATACGTTGAGTTATTCCGATATGGTCCGCAGAATTTTTGAGGCGCTCGGTAAGCCCGTCAGGCTACTGCGCTTGCCCCAATCGTTGTTTGTGTTGCTGGTCAATTTTGCAAATATCATTAAGCCCACTGGTGGCATCAATAGCGAAATGGTCAGGAGACAGAGGCTTGATCTCGTATTCGAGGACCGACAGGCAAGGCAACTGCTTAAGTACAATCCACGCCCCTTTGCCCCGGTTGCCCGGGATTTTTTCCTGCCGGAGTTTGATTAACAACAGAACAGGGAAGAAGCAACCTTCCTACATTTTTTTGTATTTAACCCGCCTCGGGTTCAATGCGTCATCACCGATACGGCGTTTCAGATCCTGTTCGTATTCCGAATAGTTGCCTTCAAACCAGGTCACTTTGCTATCCCCTTCAAACGCCAGCATATGGGTCGCAATCCGGTCCAGAAACCAGCGATCATGCGATATCACAACAGCGCAGCCCGGGAATTCGAGCAGTGCTTCTTCCAATGCCCGCAGGGTTCCAACATCCAGGTCATTGGTGGGTTCATCCAGAAGCAACACATTTCCGCCGGAACGAATCAGCTTGGCAAGGTGTACGCGATTTCTCTCACCTCCCGACAGGTCCTTGACCTGTTTTTGCTGATCGGAACCACGAAAATTGAAGCGGCTGACATAAGCACGTGATGGCATCGTAAACTGACCGACACTGATGGATTCAGCACCATCGGAAATCTCCTCCCAAACGGTTTTCTCGCCGTTCAGGCTGTCACGACTCTGGTCGACATAGGCAAGCTCAACCGTGGAGCCGATGGTGATCTGCCCGCTGTCCGGCTTTTCAGCACCCGTCAGCATTTTGAACAAGGTTGATTTGCCGGCACCGTTACCGCCTATGACACCCACAATACCGCCCCTTGGCAGATTAAAGCTCAGATCCGAGATTAACAGCTTGTTTTCAAACCCCTTGGAAAGGTTCTCGGCTTCAATCACCTGGTCACCCAGGCGGGGGCCCGGTGGAATATAGATTTCACGGGTTTCATTCTGTTTCTGGTATTCACGGCTATTGAGTTCTTCGAATTGTTGCAGCCTGGCCTTGCTCTTGGCACGTCTTCCTTTCGGATTCGACCGTACCCATTCCAGTTCGTCACGGATTGCGCGTTGATGCGCCTTTTCACTGCGTTCTTCATGCTGCAGACGTTGGTCTTTTTGATCCAGCCAGGAAGAATAATTTCCCTTCCAGGGTATACCATGTCCCCGATCCAGTTCCAGAATCCACTCGGCGGCATTGTCGAGAAAGTAACGGTCATGGGTGACTGCAACGACCGTGCCCGGGAACTCCGTCAGAAACCGCTCCAACCAGCCCACGGATTCAGCATCAAGGTGATTGGTAGGTTCATCCAGTAGCAGCATATCCGGGTTGGCCAGCAATAATCGGCAAAGGGCCACGCGTCGTCTTTCACCACCCGATAGGTGTGCAACCTTATCGTCCCACGGTGGCAGACGTAATGCGTCCGCTGCTACCTCCAGCGTCCTTTCCAGTTCCCATCCATTGCCCGCCTCGATCGCCTCCTGCAAATCTGCCTGCTCCTGAAGAAGGGCGTTCATTTGATCATCGTCCATGGGCTCGGCAAATTTCATGCTGATCTCGTCAAATTTCAGCAAAAGATTCCTGACTTCGGCGACACCCTGTTCGACGATTTCACGGACGGTCAATGCGTCATCCAGTTCTGGTTCCTGCGGTAAAAACCCTATGCGAATATCAGGCTGGGGTCGGGCTTCGCCTTCAAACTCCGTATCCACACCCGCCATGATGCGTAATACGGTTGATTTGCCTGCACCGTTGAGTCCGAGTACGCCAATCTTGGCACCCGGAAAGAAAGACAATGAAATGTCCTTGATTATGGTGCGATTCGGCGGCACGGTCTTGCTCACGCCAATCATGGTGTATATAAACTGGGCCATGGTTATTCTAAATTACCAATATTTTTGCAAGGGTGGGATAAGTTCATAAAGTACCGGGACAATTTTAAACGCTTCATCAGGTCTAACAATTACCTCACGATAACCCGCAGCAATCATCACGTAAAATGAAATGACAATCAAACAAAGATAAAAAGGCATTAAGCTAGTTTTACTCTGTGCCATAACCCAGGGAAGGCAGCAATAGAACATAGGAGTTGCTGTCGCAAAGAATCGCATTTCACTATAGGAAAAGGTGAATAGCGCTGCAAATAGATAGAGGGTAAAAACAGTGCAAGTCGCACCCCAGTCCTTTTGTAATAAACCGTCACGAATCTTCCACCAAGTCTGTGGCAAAAAAAATACTATGAATAGTGGAACCAGCAATATCAGGTTGATAAAGCCCTTGGTGCGGGTCCTGGTCTGCAGTACCTTGTTCCAGGGGTCTGTGGGGTCTTGTTGCATAAAGTCCCAGGGAAGAATTGATCCATAGGCTGCATACAAACGGTAATAATGCTGCAAACCCAAAGTACCAACGATAATCAAAACAATAACAAATGCCTTCCAATATTTAAATTTCAGCACTTTTCGCCAAAAAACACTTTTCTCTGAAGTAGAGTCGACTTGTTCAGACTGCGAAGTATAAAGGTAAAATATTTGGCAAAATACTATAAGTGGTAAGCTGATAATGGCGCTATATCTCAGGTTAAGTGCAGTCGCGAACAAAATACCGGTCCACAGACTCCAGGTCACCGATCTTTTTTCCAGGGCCTCAATAAATGCTATGACGGCACAGGCAACAAAAATTCCACAGAGAGCGTCCAGGTGAATCCGTGTAGTGGAGAACAACAAAAGTGGAGCAAATGCTATGGAGAAGAAGCCCAGTACTTGCCACGCAGGAGGAATTGAAAGACGTCGATAGAGCACCAGAAGGTGCAAAAATAGTGCGCCCATGGCAAAGTTTGCGAAGAGTAATGCAGCCGTGCTTGGTTTTCCAAAGATTGCACCTACTTTCATCACCAGTGGCAATAATGGTCCATGATGAAAAACGGGTTGTTGATAGATTGAGTTTCCCCACTTGGAAATAGTTGGGTGATTGGATGTAGTGTAATTAGACAGGTCCCAGTCCATGGTTAAGGATAAGACCCAATACGTATTCTCATCGCCTTTAAAGGACGTTCTGTGAAAGGAAGGAATATGTAGTGATATGTTGATTAGAAAAGCTGTTAGAAATAGGTAAATCAACGTTGATTTTAGAGTTTTATTATCGAGCACCATGAGTCACCCATTATTTTAAATGCTTTAAACGAAGTCGCTATTATTCAGAGCATATTCCCAGGATGCGGGGTAATCAAACCGTCAGTATGTATCGAACAATATCATGGTTTCACTACAATGTTCTGCATCAGTTATCGCCTGCGCTTGTATTCGGCCCAAAAAAAACGATCAATATCAGAGAGACGGTTTGGGTCAAAATCACTTGACCGGGTTGAGAACCTGAAACCGGTCGCGTCACTAGATCTTTGATAACCAATGATTCACCGATCAGTGTAATATTAATGAGCTAATATTTCTTGCTAATAATGCCATAGGTGATGATGCCGCGGCTGGAGTTATAAGTAATGCGCACAAAGAAGAAAGTCTCAAGCGCGGGTAAGCCGTTGGTCACAGTTTGTACCCCTACTTGCAATCGACGCGATTTTATACCTGCATTGATTCAATGTTTTGAGGATCAAACTTATCCAAGAGAGCTATTGGAGTGGGTTGTTGTGGACGATGGCAGTGACCCGGTTGGTGACTTGTTTGAAGGGGTAAGAGGCGTTGAGTACTACAGATCAGAAGAAAGGATGAACCTGGGTTTTAAAAGAAACTATATGCATAACAAAGCATCGGGCGAAATAATAGTTTATATGGATGATGATGATTATTATCCACCTGATCGAGTGCTTCACGCAGTTTATAAGCTACGTTCCAATCCCAGTATCATGATGGCCGGGAGCAGTAAGATGCATATTTATTTTAAGGACCTGAACAAAATATATCAGTTTGGTCCATACGGTCCAAATCATGCGACAGCAGCAACGTTTGCTTTTAAAAAAGAATTATTGAACCTGACCTCTTATGATGATAATGCACTTGTTTCTGAAGAGCGCTTTTTTCTGAAAGGTTTTACGATCCCCATGGTTCAACTAGAATCTAAAAAAACCATTCTAGTCTTTGCGCACTCTCAAAATACGTTTGATAAAAGGCGGTTATTGGTAAACCCCAACAGGAAGAGTATTAGAGAGACCAAATTTTCTCCATCTGTTTTTGTTAAAAATAAAGACTTATGTGAATTTTATACCAGGCAATAGCATTTCACGCTTCATTGGTCCACATATGTTGCAGTATGACGGTAGGTTTGCTTTCCAGGATTAATGATATTTTTAAAGGTAATGTGAGTGAAAAAAGATGGATAGAAAAACCAGCCTCGATCTTAGTGCAAAGTATTATCATAAGAAAAAGTTTTCTAAGGCACTGTTTTATCTCAAGAAGGTCAACCGTTCGGAGCCGCGAAATACAAATGTTCTACTCAAAATGGCCAGCTGTTACTTTGGGCTCAGAGATGATGGCAATACCATTAAGATTATCGAAAAAGTCCTAAAGATCGATAAAAATAATCACAAATTATATTATGACCTTAGTGTTATTTACGAAAGAATTGGAGATATTGAGGGCACAATAAAAGCTTGCGAGCGAGCAATCGAAATTAATCCGCGTGTGCTGGGCTATTATCTGGCTCTTGCAGATGTGTATGAAAAGACAAACGAACATGAAAGCGCTCTTGAAATTCTTTTCCAGGGATTAATGAAATTTCCGGATAGTGCATCTCTTCAAATTTTGGCAGCAAAATCTGAGAGGCGTCTGGGTAAAAACAAGGAAAGTTTTAATCGCCTGGAGAGCTTAAGCATCCAGGAAACCAATTTATCTCCAGCTTGGAAAGTGGAGTACAACTTTGAACTGGGCTTTATTCATGACAAGCATAACAATGCTGAACTGGCTTTCCATCATTTCACCAAAGCAAACGATCTTATACGCGCAATGCCCTCATATCAGAGAGTGGACGCAAATCATTCTTTAGACCTCATTCACAACCTGGGAAATCTGGACTACGGCAAAATAAA
>CAXMTO010000426.1:0-5986 GCA_964196355.1 uncultured Myxococcota bacterium | reverse complement strand
CCTTCCCAGGAACTCAATTTAAGCTGGCAGGGAGAATTATAACAGGAGTGACAGACTACACATCTCTTCACTAAAACCGGCTTGACATCATTGAGATAATCGAGCTTTTTTGGTGGCGCCCCTCTCTCCCGCATATTTCGGCGAGGAAAGGTATCTCAAGGCGGGCTTCGCAGCCGCCCGCTTTTCTGATAATCGGTTTTCACCGAAAAGGAGATAGACAAATGCACCGAGGAAGGGAAGGAGGAGGATCAACCAGGCAAAAGTAGTGCCCTGGGGCCGTTTTCTGAGTATAATCCTGATGGACAGGCCGATTCGTATCGCCAGGTCAGCAAATAGGACTATTGTTGGAATGATGCCGAACGTCCAGTGATATTTTTCAGGGGTCATTGGTTTCAAGCATTGCATGAATATGTTTTTGTTGTAAATATAATACTATTGTCGGAATCATTTGGAATCATTGTCTGAGACAGTGGCACGTTGCCCATACAGCCATCGGTGAATACTAATTTACGCAGCGAGGTCTTGCCCGAGACAGTGTTAACTTATACTGAGCATGTCCGTAATACAGGAATGTAGTTTATAATCTTCGACTATACTGGATTTTATTATGATAATAAAAGGATTTTCTCTGTCGGCGGTAGCTGCCGGCATCAAATACCAGGATCGGCTTGACCTTGGTCTGATCTACAGCGATGCTCCCGCTGTGACAGCAGGTATGTTTGCCACAAGCCTGGGTAAGACGGCCTTTTTTGGTGAGGATGCCAATTGGGGAAGAATTATAGCTGCTGCTGGCCGGGCAGGTGTGCGTTTTAATTCGGATAAAATTGATATTGCCTTCGGTGACGTTGTCATTGTCCGTAACGGCGGAGGTCTGGGGACAGAGGCGGAGGAAGCCGCTACCAGGGTTCTCAAGGAGAGAAAATTTGCGGTTTGCACCGACCTGAAGGACGGTGCCGGTTGTGAGGAAATTCATACCTGTGATTTCTCGGTTGACTATGTCAAAATAAACGCCGATTACAGGTCCTGATATGATATCCATACGTAGGGAAAATTACCTGATTGGTGATTCCACTATTTTTAATAAGGTCCTTAAAAAACTTAAAAAGAACCATCACCTCCATGAGATGAGTGTCGAATGTGGTGAGGAACTGTATTACGATACCTTTGACTGGCGGCTCTATCGTAAGAAACTACTGTTCACCGTCTCCAATAACATGCTGCATTTAAGAAAATTCAGCGGAACACCCTTACATTCGTCAGCTGGCAGGAGGAGAAACAAATTGTTCAGTTGGGATATAGACGATCCTCAGATGTCACTGCTCCTGGGAAAATATATCGCTATGAGGGCTCTTTGCCCAACATTTGCATTACGATATAACAATCGCTATTTCAAAATACTGAACCGGGATAGAAAGACGGTCGCCTGGGTTAGCGTCAAAAGTAATACAGCTCGGTATGGCAAGGTTGAACAGGAACTTCCTGAGTGTTTAGGTGTTACTTCCGTCCGGGGATACGAAAAAGCCTATGAAAAACTTCTGAAGTCCCTGACAGAACATAATCTGCAGACAATGGTCCATGGCACAGAGTTGATTGATCAGGCCGTTGCCATTTCCCATAGAAAACCACTCGACTACGGCGCAAAATTTCATGTCAAGCTCGATCACACTGTACAGATCGGAACTGCTGTTTCAAAAATCTTCCTTGACCTGGTTGGCTCTATGGAGATCAATGGTCCTGGGGTATCCGACGATATTGACAGCGAATTTCTTCATGATTTCCGTATTGCAGTGCGCAGAACCAGGTCCCTGATGTCGCTCTTGAGAAAGGTTATGCCCGAGGACCAGCTCAGGTTCTACGAAACAGAGTTTAAATGGCTTGGGAGTTTCACCGGACCCCTCAGGGATATCGACGTCTATCTATTGAAAAAAGAAACGTACCGGAATCTCCTTCCGCAGTCATTGCGAGGTGGCCTGACTCTATTTTTTGCACAGCTTGCAGTGCAGCGAACCGATGAGTTGACCTCATTAAGAAAGAACCTTCGTTCAGATCGCTATAGAAATCTTCTCGAAAACTGGCGGATTTTCCTTACCGATCCTCAATCTGAACTTTTTAGAGGAGTCAGGAAAAAATCATGTCTGACCCTTGTAAATAAAATTGTCAGTAAGCGGTTTCATCGGTTTATCACCGATGGTGATCGGATCAATGATCAAACAGATGATGAGCAGCTTCACAAGTTACGGATAAAAGGTAAAAAATTCAGATATCTTCTTGAGTTTTTCAGGTCTTTTTATGCAGATAAGGAAATTAAGCTGTTTTTAAAACATATGAAGAAAGTACAGGATAATCTTGGTGATTTTAATGACCTGTCAGTGCAGATAGCAATGCTTAACGAAAACTTAAGGCAGCTCAAAGGTCGAAATAAGCAGACAATTCAGCTGGCAGCTGCACTCGGTAGTCTGATTACCATGCTAAAACATGAGCACGGACTGATTAAAGGGCAGTTTAGCAAGACATATGAGGCGTTTAGCACTGAAGAAAATAAGAGCCTGATGAAAAAACTGACGACTATTCATCCCTAAAGCGCATCAGCAAAGAGAAAAAAATGAAAATTTTAGCCGTATACAGCAGCAAGGGGGGGGTTGGAAAAACCGCAACATCAGTCAATCTTGCCTACACTGCAGTGCAGACAGGTCAACGCGTGCTGCTGTGTGATATGGATTCCCAGGGTGCTGCTTCATACTATTATCGGATAAAGCCAAAAAAGAAATTTAATCGCTCGCGATTACTGAGTGGATCCTACTACCAGTTCATACGAGGTACTGATTATCCCGGCCTCGATCTGCTGCCCGCCCATTTTTCGTTCAGGAATCTTGATATCGCTCTGAAAAACGGAGAAAACAAAAAAAACCGAAAAATTCTCTACGGACTGTTGAAACCGCTTGAATCTGAATATGATATCATCATCCTTGATTGCCCTCCCAATCTTACCCTGCTTTCTGAGAATATTATTACAGCAGCTGATTGTGTTCTTACACCAGTGGTCCCCACAACGCTGTCTGTCCTGGCTCTGAGCCAGCTGTTAAAGCTCTTTAAAAAAATGGATTGTGGAAAAAGAAAAATACTTGCCTTTTTTTCCATGGTTGAAGGTCGAAAAACCATGCATCGCGGAGTTATGCAGAAATACGGTAAACACCCTATATTTGTAAAGAACTATATACCATACAATGCCGAAATAGAGAAAATGGGATTATATCGAAAACCTGTCGGGGCAAGGGGCAGCAGTCTTTCTGTCGGCAACAGTGCCTACCGAAAACTCTGGTCGGAGATACAGCAGAGGAGACTGGCTTGATGAAGCATCTCTACCTGATCCGCCATGCCAAATCCAGTTGGTCTGATTCCCGGCTATCCGACTTTGACAGGCCACTCAACAAGCGAGGAAAGAACGATGCACCCTTTATGGGACAACGTCTTGCTTCAGCATCAATTGAATTCGATCTTTTAGTATCGAGCAGTGCCAAGCGTGCACGCATGACAGCCAGGCTTATTGCAAAGAAAATTAGCTATAAAAGAAAAGATATAGTCTATCACAACGAAATATACACTTCAGATCTCTCGGTGCTGCTCTCTGTTCTAAGACGAACAAAACCGCAGGTCAGCACGCTGGCGCTCGTTGGCCATAATCATGTTATCACCGAGTGTGCAGAATGGTTGACCGGCAATCGTATTGTAAATATACCGACAAGCGGTATTGTGGCGGTCAGCTTTGATATTAAAGGTTGGGAAGAGATCGACCGTGAGGGCGGGAAGCTGCTATTTTTTGATTATCCTAAACTTCACCATGAACGGAGCAGCGGCGGATGAACTCCGCACCTTCCGCTCCTGGTGATTCTCAGTCTTTTAAAACGGTACTTCCAGGGCTCTTTTATCTGGCTATAATTTTTCTGACCAATTTTTAACTCATGAGCACGAAAATCAGAGCCAAATTCATTGAACATATGGAGTACTCTGGTCTCGCAAAACAGACACAACGGAGCTACATCACAGGAGTTAAGGGGCTGGCCAATCACCACAAACAATATATACCACGATAATCCTTTTGTGAGTTCACCATCGCGCGGTCAGGCTATATGTCCTTTTCCTCTGTTTGAAAAAGGTGTTACAGGACTCGAAAGTTAGTTTTAACATCAAATATGGTATAAATTCCTGATTTACCTGAGTGCTTCCAGTTTAAAAAAATCAAGGGATGAGAAATTTAGATGAAAAATCGAAAGGGAAAACTATCGCAGATGAAGGTAGCTGCAATACTTCTCATCTCATTAGTCTCATCTACTGTTATGGTGTCAGCAGCTACCGAACAGCCAGCACAACCTGACAGTCTTGCCAGTGTTTTTACCCAGGGAAAACTCAATGGCAATATCCGCTCACTGCTCTTTTCCCGGGATTTTGATGGCGCTACAGAAGATAGGAGTACTATGACAATTGGTGGCAATCTCAGGTTTGAAACAGCACCTCTTTACGGGGTCAGTGCAGGGGTTGGCTTTAAAGCTGGAGCTGGCGATAATCTTGACGATGACGAAGTGTACAGGGGACTTCTGGCACTGGGAGACACTCCATTCGACGCTGAAAATTATGCCGCACTTGACGAATATTACCTGCGCTATAACAACTGGGATACCACTCTCATCCTGGGAGCGCAACAGATCGAAACACCCTGGCTCAAAGCCCACGACATTCGCTTGACTCCAAAAAAATATAGGGGTTTTGCTTTTATAAACAATTCCATAGAGAAGGTAGAACTCCACGCGTACTATATCGACAAATGGCTGAATTGGACATCTGAGGATTGGGAATCAATAACATCCGGAATCACCGGTAATCTCGATGAAAATGAAGGCGCACTGGCCGGTGGTGTCGTCTGGCAACTATCCGAAATGTTCAAAATTCAGGGCTGGGACTACTATTTCAATGAGGTGGTGAATACTTTTTACGTGCAGGCCGGTTATGATCAAAAAATGGGCGAAGATTATTCTTTGTCCGCCAGTCTGAAATATTTTAATCAGACGGATGTGGGCGATGCATTAGATGGCAGCATCGACAATTATTCTGCCGGCGGAAATATAGGGTTGGCCGCATATGGAGCAAAATTGATCGCCTACTACGGCTCTAACGGGGATGATGCGCTCCGTGTTCCCTTTGGCGGTGACTGGATTGTCAGTATGCAGGTCAACAATCATGAGCGTGCTGAAGAGGACGTCTGGGCACTTCAACTTAAATACAATTTTGAGCGACTCGGTGCAAAAGGGTTGAGTGCGGATGTTTGGTACGGAAGTTTCAATACTCCCGACGCTGGCAACAATATTTCTCCTGATCTCGATGAGATTGATTTCAACCTTCAGTATAACCTCGGTGGGTGGTTTGAAGGCTGCAGTGTCAGGCTTCGTTACGCATTCATTGACCAGGATGAAGATGTAGCAGGTGGAGAGGATTATTCCGACGGAAGAATCTATCTGCAATATAAATTTTAGGATAACCGGTTGTGACGACCTCAGCTTTTTAATGAACTCACTTTTTCTTTTTGTAATCAGCTTCCTGCTATCGTTCAGCGAAGAGAAGAACCGTCTCTTAAAGTTGACGGACCTTTGATATGATGTGATCCACAGTGTGGTTAGGTGAAGACAATATGTCGATCGCGTAAAAAGTAAAGAATGCTATTTAAGAAAATAAGATCCGGTGATAAGTTGAAAGCAACCCTTAAAGATGCCGCTAGCCCGCATTTCTCATGAACATTGTGTCAATTTTCTGAGAGTGTTCATTGTAACAGCTTGCCATCCTTTCGATTTGACGAGAAATTTTACACAATGTTCACCAAAGGCCAGCAGATATGATCACATCCGGAGTCTCACTGCGTTCGCTTACCTGCAGCGTCGCTACCCCAGCAAACATAGACTACTATAGTTCACTGGGGTGCTTCTTGAATATGTAATCA
>CAXMTO010000425.1:0-6337 GCA_964196355.1 uncultured Myxococcota bacterium | reverse complement strand
GGCAGGTGCGGAATATCTCATTGGAGCAGACGCAGGCTGCCTCATGACTCTACAGGGTGTTATCCATCGCCGAAAATACCCAATCAAGGTAGTGCACATAGCCCAACTACTGATGGGGAACTGTTAACCATGACAATAAAGACAAGTGATTTACCTCTCAAAGAAAGAGTTGAAAAGGAGCTCGCAAACCTTCTTATGCGAAATGCGATCTCCAATGGCCAGGATCTGCTCAATACCAAACGGGATGCTGTTTTTGAAGAACTCGGGGATTATGAACAGTGGCGGGAAACTGCCGAGGTCATCCGCAGCCATGTCCTTGAAAACCTGGATTATTATTTAACCCAGTTTGCCGATCAGGCGGCTGCAGCAGGAGCCCATGTTTACTTCGCCGAAGATGATGTCCGAGCAACCGGTTATTGCCTTGAAATCCTCCAGAAGAAAAAAGCTGTCAAAGCGGTAAAATCCAAGTCCATGGTCACCGAGGAAATTGGTCTCAATGAACTGCTGGAGGAGGCCTCTATTGAGACAATAGAGACCGACCTTGGCGAGTATCTGCTTCAGATTGATGACCATGACAAACCATCCCATATAGTGGTACCTGCTCTGCATAAGAACCGGGACCACTTTCGCAGGGTGCTTGCTGAGAAAAAAGGTTACACAGGTGATAATGTCCCGGAAAACATGACCCGTTTTGTCCGGCAGCTGATTCGGAAAGATTTTTTAACGGCCGATGTTGGTATCACCGGCTGTAACTTTGCGGTAGCTGAAACCGGCACCGTAACCCTGGTCACCAACGAAGGTAATGGCCGGTTCGTCACCACGGCGCCAAAGACCCAGATTGTTTTTATGGGCATGGAGCGCATAGTGCCGACCTTTGCCGAACTCGACATTATCTTCTCAGTACTGGCCCGCAGTGCTGTAGGCGCCAAACTTACCTCCTACATGAGCTTGATCACCGGCCCAAGGGGAAAGACGGATAAAGATGGCCCTGAAGAGCTGCATATTATCATCGTTGACAACGGACGCTCCAAGGTTCTTGAATCCGAGTTCAGGGAGGTGCTGCGCTGCGTCCGCTGCGGTACCTGCATGCTGGAATGCCCTGCCTTCCGGCATATCTGTGGTCATGGCTACGGTACACTCTATCCCGGGCCACTTGGTCTTGCTCTTGTACCGGTACTTGCAGGTTACGAAGATTATAAAGAAATAACCAAGATATGCTCATTATGCGGCAGATGTAACGAGGTCTGTCCCGTGAAGATACCGCTCCATGAATTTATTTTCGAACATCGGCGAATCATCGCCGAAGAAGACAATCTGACAGGGGTTGGTGAAAAAATTTTAATGGGAAGTTACGGTAAGGTTATCGCCAGCTCTACCCTGTATGACCTGGCAACGAAGAGTGCCCATTTGAGCAGTCTTGCGCCTAAGGTCGGTCCACTCAAACAGTGGTCCATAGACCGGGAACTGCCAGAGATCCCTAAATCCCGATTCCGCGACTGGTTTAGTGCCAGAGAAGACAAGGGAGGTAAACAATGATTACCGGAAAGGAGCAGTTCATCTCCAGAGTGTCCAATTGTCTTAATCGCACAGAGGTACCGGAAAAGCCAACTGAGTTAGTTCTCCCCCACCAGATGCAGCAGAACTATATGGCAGGAGCTTCGGCTCCGGAACTCCTGCAAACATTTATAACCAACTCCCGGGCTGTAGGTATTGATATCCACCAGTGCAGCGCGGATGATCTGGCCACTACCCTTGGCCAAATTATCAGTAAAATTGGCAGCCCTATCGTTCTGGCCGATGATCCCCTGCTAACAGGAGAAACGGCAGAACTGCTCGACCGGGAGCTTGGTGATTGCCATGTCTGGGATATAAATGCAAGCCGCGAAGAGAACATGGCCAGAAGTGAAAGAGCAAAAGTTGGTATTGCAGTTGCGGAAATGGCACTTGCCGAAACAGCGACCAGCCTGCTGTTCAGCCACCTGGGCAGTGGCCGCTCAGTCACCCTTTTGCCTGAAAACTCGCTCATCGTAATCAGAGCAGAGTCTATTCAGCCCCGCCTTACTCAGGCCATGGAGTTTCTGCAGAAACAGGACGTTCTCCCATCTTCTGTGAACTTTATCTCCGGCCCCAGCGCCACTGCAGATATAGAACTGGTGCGAGTTCAGGGCGTGCATGGGCCGCTTTCACTTATCTATGTAATCATCGAATGATTGCACTCAGAAAATAGGTTTGCGACAAACCTCTCCAGCTGGCAGCAGAGTATGAACATCCTGATGATTTCCATGGATTATCCCCCCGTTCCGGGGGGCATCTCCGCGCACGTATATGAACTTTCAAAAGCACTCCAGGCAGCCGGCAACTGGGTTTCGGTAATCACTCGAAGAAAAAAAAATGCGCCTGTCCGATCGACAGTTGATGGCATAGATGTCTACGGGGTGTCTCTTACAGTAACAGCTCTGATTTATGGTTTACAGATAAACAGTTTTGTCAAAAAGTTACTGCCTCAAATCAGACCGGATATAATTCACATTCACGGCATGCTGCCGCTTGAGTGGTATAATATCCCACGGATACCACTCGTCTATACCAATCACACCTCCGGCTATCTCAAACGCATTAAGAAGGGCGGTTTTCGCAGGATGGCTATGCTTAAAAGGTATCTGAGAAAACCGCAACTCTTCCTTGCTCCAAGCCAGGAACTGCTGCATGTTCCATTTGATATCCCTGCCAGTAAAATTTTCATCCCAAACGGTGTTGACGGATCCAAATTTCTTTTCAGTAAGGAAAAAAGAGCACACATTCGAAATCAACTGCATATAGGCAAGGATGATATCGTTGCATTAATCACCAGGAGACTGGTCGATAAAAACGGTGTCATCTACCTTGCGCGGGCAACCGAATTTCTGGACAACAGTAAAATTCGATTCATTATCATTGGAGACGGGCCGGAAAGAGCGCGAGTAGAAGAAGAGTTCAAAAAGCACTGCAGTGAGAGGGTACTCTTTCTCGGCAGTAAAACCCATGCCGAGATCGTTGACTATTACGGTGGAGCCGATTTTTCAGTTCTCCCCTCTCTAATGGAAGCCACCTCTATCAGCGGTCTCGAAGCAATGGCCGCAGGGCTCCCCCTTGTCGGGACGAGAGTGGGAGGGATCCCTGAACTCATAAGAGACGGAGAAAACGGCTATCTCTGCAGCCCGGCAGACCCGAATGATCTGGCGGAAAAAATCAACAAACTGCTCAACGAAGATTTTCAGGATTATGGAAAAAACTCACGAAAAACAGTGGAGAAACACTTTGACTGGTCCATAATCGCTAAAAAAACATGTAAAGCTTACGCCACAATAGTCGAGCAGGCCTGAGATCAGGGGGTTGTACACTCCGCCAGTTCAATAGAAAAAATCAGTTCTTTCCCCGCAAGAGGAGGGTTTGCATCAAGAATGACATTATTTTCATCTATATCGACAATCACAACACGAATCACTTCGCCATTAACACCCCCCATCTCCAGCCGCATACCTACTTCCGGGTCAAGATCCGGCGGCACCTGATCAATGGGCACAGTCATTACCATCGCTTCATCCCGCACACCATAGGCTTTTTCAACTGGAATATTGACGACTTTGGATTCCCCCTCTTTCATGCCAACCATGGCCTCATCAAATCCTTGAATAACCTGGCCACTGCCAACGGCAAATTCCAGCGCTTCTTTCCCCTCTGAGCTGTCAAAGACAGTACCATCGGCAAGCGTGCCCGTGTAATGAACTTTAACGTTATCTCCTTTTCTTACTTCGATCATTTTCTACTCCTTCTGGCCGTTAAGGCTCTCACTGGTTGTTAAAGCTGCAGCTATTTGGCACCGCAACACGATCAATTCCACTGCTACCTGTAAACATGATCCGAAAAAGTTCAACCATCCAGGATGGAAAGGTCGATTTGCAGGTTTACCTGTAGATATACTTTTGACAAAATGTCTCAAACTACCTAGGGTTATTTCTAAAAAACAGTCTTCGCAGACAACAGCAGGCCGGACTATACATTGCCGACAGAAAATAAATGTTCCCACTCAAAACTTACCTGAGTAGTTACCCAACACCCAACAAGGGGGCATAAAAAGGGTTTTATGGATCGAAAAAAAACAAAAACAATCGTCGTTGGTGGCGGGGCGGCCGGACTGATGGCAGCTGGTCGAGCAGCCGAGTGCGGGGCACAAGTAGTGTTGCTTGAAAAAATGGGCCAGAGTGGAAGGAAAATAGGGATCAGTGGAAAAGGGAGATGCAACCTGACCAATAGTGCTGAGCTCACCGAATTCATTTCCCATTTCGGTAAAAACGGAAAATTCCTCCGCCACAGTTTCGACTGTTTTTTCACCAGAGACCTGACCACGTTTTTCGAAGGCAAAGGGCTACCTCTTGAAACCGAACGTGGTGGACGTATTTTCCCCCAATCCGGTCGAGCCCTTGATGTTGTAAGAATACTTAATCAATGGCTGAGTCAACAAAACGTCATTGTCAGAAAAGAAGCCCCCGTCACCTCAATCAGAACCCAGGACGGAAGGGTTACCGGCGTAATCTGTAATGGGAAAAAACTATCCTGTGACAACATCATCCTTGCAACAGGGGGAAAATCCTATCCCCGCACCGGCTCAACCGGTGACGGTTACAGGCTGATAACAGAGTTGGGCCATACCCTGACGCCTCTCCGGCCTGCTCTGGTGCCCCTTGAAAGTAACGATAAAAGGGTGACGCGAATGGCTGGTCTTAATCTAAAAAATGTCAACGTCCGGTTATATATCAACGATAAACGCAAAGGCCAGGAACTTGGAGAAATAACCTTTTCCAGAACCGGAGTCGGTGGTCCTGTCGCATTAACCATGAGTGGAACTGTAGTCGACTGCCTGAATAAAACAGACAAGGTCAGCCTGTCCATTGATCTTAAACCAGGTCTTAGCGATAAACAGTTGGCAAACAGATTAATCCGGGACTTCGAAAAACGAAAGGGTGAGCCTGTAGACAGTCTCCTGCGAGGGCTCATACCTTATCAGTTGATAGACACATGCCTTGAATCTTGTGAAATTCCGCCAGATGTCGACACCCGCGCCTTTCCAGCGAAAATGAGAAAGCGGCTGGCAGCCTGGCTCAAAAACTTTCGTTTTGAGATCAGTGGATTTCGTGGTTTTAATGAGGCAATAATCACTGCTGGAGGTGTCAAACTCAAAGAAATAGACCCGAAAACCATGGAATCAAAATACATTAAGGGGCTCTTTATCGTCGGGGAACTCCTCGATATCCAGGCAGACACCGGTGGATACAATCTGCAGGCAGCCTTTTCCACAGGCTGGCTGGCCGGATCTTCGCAGGGGTGAAATAATCAGTATAATGTAGAATCAAACTCTTCAAACACCTTTTCTACCGGAATAGCAAAACCAATGCCCTCTGTATCTCGCAGAATCATTGTGTTGACACCGTATACGAATCCATGCTCGTCAATAAGCGGCCCACCGCTGTTTCCGGGATTTATAGCCGCATCAGTCTGCAAAAATACCTGGTCGTCCGAATCTCTCTTGCGATAACCTGAGAACACGCCTGCAGTAACTGTATGTCGTAAACCTACAGGACTGCCAACAGTATAGACCTTTTCACCCTGCTGCAGCTTCTTGCCGGCAGGAGGTCTTGATAAAAATGGATATTCACCTGAAAAAAGTGACATCAGCGCAAGGTCATATTTATCACTGACCAGCACATAATTTGCCACATGTTTACTGTCATCAGCAAGGATTATTTTAATATCAGAGGGTTGCAGATCTCTTTCAAGCTGTTCAAGCCTTTCTTCTCCCTCTTCCTGCTGGGGGAGTATTTTATTCAGCTCATTCTGACGAGCCTCTATGATTAAGTCAAGTTGACTTCTGGAGGGTCCTTTGGCAAGCTTTTGCAGCTCTGCCCTCATATCCCTGAGCTTCTGCTTTTCGAGATCAATCAAACTGCGTGCAGTTTCAATCTTCTTTCTAAACTCCGCGACCTTGCTCTGATCCAATTCTATTACATGGCGGTTGGTGACTATATAATACTCATTTACGAAAAAACCAGACCCGGTTCCCCAGGGAGTTTCTATAGAAACCGTCGCCTTTCTCGCTAACTCAATCCCATTTCTCCTGGGAACTGCAGTTGACGATGTAACGGTGGTTTGTTGTGCACTTTCTACAGTTTTTACTCTCTGTGGTGCGGGTGTATTTTGTTTGACAGCCACACTCTCTACAGCAGGTTGTTGCGGTTGGTCCCCTTTTTTGACAGGTGCTAAATAATATGTTGCAGAAGCGACCACAGTGACCAGAACAATG
>CAXMTO010000424.1:0-3445 GCA_964196355.1 uncultured Myxococcota bacterium | reverse complement strand
CCTTTTCAAGGGAGTGGTACGTTCAGAATCAGGTCAATTGGTACCAGCACAGGGGTAAGGGAGGGGTGAAAGAAGAGAAAATATCGAAAGAAGCTGCTCTACGGCAACGCTTTTCGGGTATATACTCAAAATAGGCCTGCTCTTGGCACCTCAAGTTCATTCCTTGGTTAGGATTGTCTTTTTTCACAAATTTAACCGGCTTATTCTCGGACAAGCTCCTAGATGGTTCCAGATTATCTTTTAGACAGAAGACACAGGAATCTGTCTATCATTATGTATGTCGATCAGGACAGGTAAGTGGCATTTTCCAGCTCTTTCTCCATAACTTCAAAGTCAGTTACATGCCAAAAGCAGAAATGCGTCATTAGGTATCCGCACATTACCGGGCAGGGGCATCATCGCTGATCGCTTTTCCGGACAACCGCTTCTAACCCAAAACCGTTTGACGTATTACCCAATACGTAAATAATCGGCACCTTGCTCATAAAGGAGAATAATACGGTCACCGCTCTCATGCTACCACAGAGGAGGTGTCTGATCCTCGATTCTTGGCCTCCTCTTTAAATCGGTATTATTACATAACATGAAACTGGGCCAATAATGGGGGAAAGTCAGTTATTGGACTTCTTGCGTAAAAATGTGGTGGTAAAGATATAAAAGAATTAATATAAAATCAACATAACCAAATTCTATCAGAGACGAATTGATGCAAAAAACAACGAAGAAGCAACTCTTAATAATGCGACTGCGCCTTGTAATGCTTTCTAGTCTTTGTGCGATAACCATTTTCGTTTCAACGGCATTTGCCCAAACCGTCGATGAAGATGTGGTCATTGTTGCAAATGGGAATATTCTGACCATGAATCCCAATCAGCCGACGGCATCTGCGATTGCGTTTAAAGAAGGGAGGATTCTCGAAGTCGGGGATTTAGCCGCCGTGAAAAAAGCCGCCGGCAAAAGTTACGAATATGTCGACCTGGAAGGAAAGACGGTTGTACCTGGATTTATTGAGAGCCATGATCATTTGGTGCAATACGGAGCCACGCTTACATTCCTGGATATTACCCCCTTTGCCTGTCCGACGTTGAAAGAAGCCCTGCATAAATTAAAGCAACAGGGCGTATCGGATGAGGATGGGTGGATTTATGCCTGGGCGGTGGACCCTACGCTTTACAAGGAAAAACGTGGTCCCTCACGCTGGGAATTGGATGAGCTTTTCCCCGATACGCCTGTATTCATCTTTCACATGAGCGGCCACGGAGCCTATGTGAACAGCAAAGCATTGGTGAAAGCAGGCGTAACAAAAGACACTCCAGACCCAGTGGGCGGCGAATTTGAAAAAGATGAAAACGGCGAGTTAACCGGCTATCTGAAAGGAATGCCTGCATGGTTAAAGGTCGGTAAACTACCGCCATTCACTAAAGAATCCACCATTAATTCTGCTAACGTGCATGCTCAGCATGGTTTTACTACGACTACCGAGTTGGCGATCATGAATTCGCACATGCTCAATCTATTGGAAGAGGTAACCAGAAATCCTGAATTTTCTGTGCGTGTGTATGGCGGTATGTTTATTACTATGCCGAGTCTGGAAGAAGTTGCGCCGCAAATCAAGAACTATGAGACAGCCCTCTTTAAAGTCCCATACATTAAGACCTGGACGGACGGTTCTACCCAGGGCGGCACTGGCTACTTTACAGAACCCTACTACAAGTTGGATGCCGATACAAAAAAAGGGGCCCGCGGCACACAGGAAGAATTCAACCAGCAAATAACACAGATACTGCAATTAGACTTTGCACCCGGCATTCATGCCAATGGGGATGCGAGTATGGATTTGGCACTCAACGCCATCGAATACGCTCGAAAGAAAACTGGAAAAACAGATATCAGACCGCATTTGATCCATTGCCAATACGTTCGTCAGGATCAGTTTGATCAAATCCAGAAATTGGGAAATATTGGTATGACCTTCATGACCCCGCATGTGTATTTCTGGGGTGACATGCACAGGGATCTTCTCATTGGGCCGGAAAGAGCATCCAAGATTAACTCTATAAATAGTGCCATCGAAAGAGACATTCCATATGCTATTCACAATGATCCGCCAGTCAGCCCGCCCAATGCGCTCCATTCCATGTGGGTGGCTGTAAACCGTTTGACTTCCTCCGGCAAAGTGCTGGGACCGGAAGAACGAATTACCCCGGAACAGGCTTTGCTCTCCTATACACGGGAAGCAGCAATTGTTCTTGGTATTGAAGATCAGGTCGGCACTTTAGAGGTAGGCAAATATGCCGATTTTGTCGTGCTGTCGAAAAATCCTCTGCAAATTGATCCGATGAAGATCAAAGAGATTAAAATTGAAGCGACAGTGATGAATGGACGGATTACCCATTTGGCCGCCACAACGGGATTCTATCACCATTAGCGGAAGAAAGATCCACAGGGGTAATTTTGACGATATCGGAGGTTGGATATTTGAAGATAGCTTTTGAGAACGTAATCTCAGCAACTGATCATTGCATCTAACATTGCCAAAACGAAGATAAACAATGTTGCTGCACGCTAAGATGAAAGGTGCTTCCTGTACATGTAATTAAGGAGCCACCCCAAAAACCTAGCAACATAAAAAACTGTTTTTGACCTATATAAATTCAATCCTGCTTAGAAATGCCTAACACTGAAGATGCATTTTGGAGTGCGAGATGGTTCCAGATTATCAACCGAGATAATTGCTCCATTCATCCAGCATCGGATGACCGATACTACTTTCATATCAGGTATTGAGGTTGGCAGGGTAAATCTCTTGGGAACAGGCTTTAACCAGATGAAAGCCTTACTACTGTTAACCTTTACGTTGCCGATACGAGTACAAAACATCAATTGTCAGGTTCGGATGAGCCACTGCGAAGTGGTATTACTCATCGACATAGCTCCGGTAATTTATCAGAAACATAAGTTTTGCTTCTTTTTTGAAACGATCTGGTGTCATTGTTTTACACAATCTCTATGAGCACGATATCCTGCACTTAAAGCCTCATCTACCGATCCAAAGACAGCGTTACAATTCTTACAATTATAATACTGACACCCGTACCCATGAAGAACCTTTGACTTCACATTACCATGATAGATACCGGAACCACCAGCAACACTTGATTTTGCCCCTCCACCATTCCGTTTACCTTTCCTGTATTGCCACGGTGGAATTGGTTCATTGTCCTTCCAGAGTCCAAATCTGAGTGTTCTAGCGTGATCTTCAAGAATTAACCAATCTCTACAAAAAATCTCTTTACAATACTTTCTGTACTGCCAGCCATAGCCATTCCTTATGATTGCTTGATTCACATTAGTGCCACCGACATAAACTACACCTACTGCTCTGCCGTATTTATCTGTATCGTAGATTTTTACTGATGCTTGTTTTCCTGCAACAAGGTTAGTA
>CAXMTO010000423.1:0-3930 GCA_964196355.1 uncultured Myxococcota bacterium | reverse complement strand
GAGGAATGTATTTTAATATTATATGGTTAGAGATATCTCCATGGTACTTATACCTCCTTGTGGGGTGTTAGTACCTTACTCCTGAACTTCATCTTCGATTGTAACTTCCTCTACACATTATTGACATTCCCTATCTATCACTCCCCATGTATCGCATATAACTATTTGACATATAAAGGTTTCAGTTCAATTATTTAGCGAACATCCGAGTAAAAGCCAATAGTTAAGGTGAATGTTTTTTTATTTATAATAAAAGGATTAATACCGGTGAACAGGAAAAATGCCAGAACTCATTTCAGTACCCGCTCGGAGTCTATCGCTTACCTGAAGGGTATAAGTACCATGGTAATCTATATAACCACCCAATTTCAAAATACATTCCTCTGTTTCTTGTCTTTTATGACAGAAGTTCAGGAGTAAGGTACTAATAAATGACTTCCCAAAAGAGTCTTTTTGCTCTTTTAATTCTCCCTTTCGCAGCACTGTTTTTTCCGCCTGCAGCGGTCGATGCAGCTGAGTTCAAATTCACAGCTATTCCAGATCAGAATACAGCCCGGCTCCAGCAAAGGTTCGATCAGGTCGCAGAATACCTCTCCACACAACTTGGTTTCAAGGTATCCTATGTCCCGGTAAAATCCTACTCTGCATCGGTTCAGGCATTTAAAAATAATGGCGTACAGATGGCCTGGTTCGGCGGCCTCTCCGGTGTCCAGGCTCGACTTGCCGTGCCCGGTTCCAAAGCAATAGCCCAGGGTGAGGAGGACAAACATTTCACTTCCTATATAATAGCTCACCACAGTACCGGACTGACAGGCACCACCACGTTTCCGGCAGAAATTGCCGGTAGAACATTTACCTTTGGATCAAAAGGGTCCACTTCAGGCAGGCTGATGCCTGAGTATTATATCAGCAGGTACTTTGGCAAGAGAGTGGAGGATATTTTTACCAGGGTCGGTTTCAGTGGTGATCATTCAAAAACCATCGCTCTGGTGCAAACCGGCAGTTATGAGATTGGAGCTGTCAATTTTAAGGTATGGGAAAAAGAACTGGCCGCAGGGAAAATAGATGTTTCAAAGGTCTCTGTCATATGGCAGACGCCGGAATATCCAGACTATAACTGGACGGTCAGGGGAGATGTCGATACTGTCTACGGCACCGGGGTCACAGAACAAATCCAACAGGCCCTGATCGCCATTACCGACCCCAAACTCCTTAATGCCTTTCCACGTAAGAGTTTTATCCCCGCAGACAACTCCATCTATCAACCAATCCTTGATACCGGAAAGGCAATCGGCATTTTCAGATAGGTTTTAGAATCGTTTTTTGATCATTCTCCCCGCGAAAAAAGAATTATTATCATGACACCATATTTTTATCAGAAAAAAGATCTCTTCACACTTAACGCCGAAGATATCAGCTACAGCAGCTTTATCGCCCTGCAAAACGTGTCGCTATCCATAGCAGAGGGAGAAAAGATCGCCGTGATCGGACAGAGCGGTGCCGGTAAAACAACGCTGCTCAGAAAGCTTTATCAGCTCCAGTCTGACAGATGTACGTTCATACACCAGCATGATACCCTTGTAGCTCAGCTCACCGTCTTCCATAATATTTACATGGGAAGACTCGATCACTATTCCGCGTTTCACAACCTGAGAAATCTTATCAAACCCCTCTCATCTCATGTCGATGAGATAACCCCCATCGCGCAGCAGCTTGGCCTTGAGGACAAGCTTTTTGTCAAAACCGGGGAGCTCTCGGGGGGACAGCAGCAACGCACAGGGATTGGCCGTGCGCTCTACCGCGGCGGCAGTGTCCTGATGGCCGATGAACCGGTGTCCTCCCTTGATACCGTACAGAGCAGGGATATCATGGAGCTTATCACTGACACCCGGAAGACGGTGATATCGTCCATGCATTCCATCGACCTTTGCAGACAGTTTTTCCAGCGGATTATCGGCCTGAGGGATAAAGCAATCTCTTTTGACCTGTCGGTAGAAGATGTCTCGACTGACCTGCTGGCCAGGCTTTATGCTTGAGCCATGATTCGTACGAGTCTCTTTTTTGTCCTTATTGCAGGTGCAGCCTTTATCGCTGCAGATATTTCCATCACGACCATTGACCCCTGGCTTGAACTGAAACTGCTGGCTGCGGGCCTCTTTACTCCGGATTTCTCCAGCCTGCCAGAATTTGCTCAGGCTCTATTCAACACTCTCAGTTTTGCCATTATCGGCATCACTCTGGCCATCGTTTTCGGCTCCGTCATTTCCCTCTTTTTCGACTATCGCCCGGTAAGGCTCTTCTGCGCCTTCATCCGAGCAATTCATGAGCTTTTCTGGGCATTTATTTTCATG
Source organism: uncultured Myxococcota bacterium (assembly GCA_964196355.1). Taxonomy (GTDB): domain Bacteria; phylum Desulfobacterota; class Desulfobulbia; order Desulfobulbales; family Desulfocapsaceae; genus Desulfomarina. Next base: position 1,579 of record CAXMTO010000423.1, on the reverse strand, counting down.
CCGATCACCGGGCTCAACAGTACATGCGGGATCCTCGCTATCGCTGTTCCCTACGCGGGAGTGTTCGCCAAGGTCTATGCTGAAATTCGCCAGGAGTCTGATCAGCGGCCGGCACAGACCCTTCCTGACGGAGTATCCCGAGTCAGTGGCTTTTTCTACACGACACTGCCGCTTATTTACCACAATCTGAAAAAGTATACATCCTACCGGTTTGAATGCGCACTCCGATCCAGTGCCATTCTCGGGTTTATCGGATTACCGACCCTTGGCTATCATCTCGAGACAGCCTTCAGGGAAGGCATGTACGGCGAGGCAGCTGCCCTGCTCTACTGTTTCTATCTATTGATACTCTCTCTGCGAATCTGGGCACGGCCAAAATTCATAATTGTCCCATTTCTCGCGGCCATTGTTTTTACCTCTTGGGAGACATCGGTATCGATGGACAATATTCTGCGTTTTTTCACCTATGACATTCTTCCCTGGCCTATGCGGGCAGATGGTTTTTACGATGGCAGCCAGGCGGTGAGCTTCCACCTGTCTCCGGTTCTCGGATGGCTGAAAGAAATAGCAGTGACCGATGCATTGCCGGGACTGTGGCATACACTTATTCTGACGCAGATTTCCCTCGTCTGTACTGCTGTCTTCGCCTTGACCGTATTCCCGTCCGCAAGCCGGCAATTTTTTAGTGCCAGGGTGGCAGGCAGCACACATTTTTTACTTATTGTACTGCGGACAACCCCGGAATACATACTCGCATATGTTTTCCTGCAGTTATGGGGGCCTTCAATGCTGCCGGCTGTTTTTGCCCTCTTTCTGCATAATGGTGCGATCCTGGCTTACTTGACGGCAGCAAATGTCAATATGATGCAACTCCCTTTTGATTCTTCAAAAAAAAGATTCAACCGTTATCTGTACGAAGTGCTTCCTCGCTGTTATGGGCAGTTTCTTGCCTTCCTGTTTTATCGCTGGGAGGTGATAATGAGGGAATCTGCAATCCTGGGCATTCTTGGTGTCTATACCCTGGGTCACTATATCGACAGCGCGATCAGCATGGATCATCTTGATGTGGCCGGTCTGCTGATTATCATCACCGCACTTTTAAACATGTCAATCGATTCAGTTTCGCAGATAATCAGAAAACGGCTCAGGATTTCAGCACATTCAGTTGTTTGAACACTGTCGTGATCAACAACCCTGCTGCTTCTGGCTTCTCAAAAGAGAAACCCATCCGGCAACTTTTTCCCGGATGGTTTTAACGAAAAAAAAAGGCCGGACGATACCCTCCTGACCTTTTTAAATAAAACATGTGTTACTTTGATTACGAGAGACCGTCAGATAATTTCTGTAGGTTTACACAATTCTTTATCAGTCGCACCAACCCTGCCGCATGACTGACAGGAATAGTTCATGGCTGCAAGTTTTTGCTTACAGACATGACTTGCTGCAACATCAGATGTCCCACAATAGGAACATGAAAGTGTTTTGCCAACCGGATCACAAAGATGCGCGGAATCATCCGCAACAGCACCGCAGCTTTTACATGTATGAGCCATAACAAACCTCCTAAATATATAAACAA
>CAXMTO010000422.1:0-9480 GCA_964196355.1 uncultured Myxococcota bacterium | reverse complement strand
TATCCGGCGGCCAGAGACAGAAACTGGCCATTGCCAGAGTTCTTATCAAACAGCCCAGTGTCATCATCATGGACGAGGCTACCTCAGCACTCGACAACAAATCACAAACCAGAATTCAGAGACTGATGGAAACGAGATGGAAGCAGAAGAGAACGGTTCTTGCCATCATCCACAGGTTAGACACTATTCAGAATTTTGATAAAATAGCTGTCATGAAATCCGGAAAGCTCGTTGAATGGGGAACTTACTCTGAACTTATTGACAAGAAAGGAATACTCTATGAGCTCATTTATGGAAAAAAATGACCATGTTCCAGAGATGCAACAGAACATGGAGTTGCTAAAAGAAATACCTTTTTTCTCTACTTTACCTGTTAAGGTTTTGAAGTTAATTTCTTTTGTCGCCGTCAGGGGTAATTTCCCGGCCGGGGATCACCTCTACGAAAAAGGTGATTACACTGACCGTGCCTACCTGGTACTGAGTGGCAGCCTGACACTAGCGACCAAAGGAAACGATGAGGAAAAAACAGTAGTTCAACGATTTACAGAGGGGGATTTTTTCGGTTCTCTTTCTCTCTTTGGGTCCATGCCAGCACTATTTAATTTGACAACTGAGACAAAAACAACTGTACTGACTATTGATCGGAAACAGTTTTCAAAAATCCTTGTCCAATTTCCCGAAATTCAAACCCTCTCCATGAAGGGAATACTCAAAGAGATACACCGCTGGGAGAGGACAAATATTTCAGAAGCAGCTCCCAGCTGTTGCACTAGAATGGGGATAACAGCACTGTAACCTATGGAATTTCATTTTCAAATAAAGAACAGATGCTCTGAGCTTGGAGTTCTTCATGCCACTCTCATGCGTCTTGAGAAAAAATGGTCTCTCTCCAGCAGGACAATATTGGAGTTAAACCTCATCCTGGACGAACTTGTCAGCAACATTGTAGAGCATGGCGACCCTGAACAAGAGAGTGACATAGACATCCGTCTCATAAAAAAGGATGCAGTGATTATGCTGGTCGTGATAGATGATGGTCCACCATTCGATCCCACCATCACACCAACAGTTGATATCACACTGCCTCTGGAAGAAAGGAAGTGCGGTGGACTGGGAATCCATCTTATCCGCAAGTTCAGCGACAACTGTAAATATAAACGCGTAAAAAACCAAAACGTGCTTACATTAGAAAAAATTTTACACGAGGAGTGCAGGTAAACAACAGTTTCCTGTAACAGGTTATATGGAAGCAGAAATCAGTGAAGAAAATAACACGACCATCTTCACCTTGAGCGGTCGGCTTGACTCACATTCAGCTCCGCTATTTGAAAAGCAGGTGCATGACTATCTTATTTCTCCAGAGAAGCACCTGGTACTGAACTTCAATAAGCTCGACTACATTTCAAGCGCGGGCCTCCGAATTATTCTGAACACTGCCAAAGCATATAAGCCAACGCCATATCGATTTATCACCTGCAGCATGCAGGATCACGTACAGGAGGTTTTTGAAATTTCCGGATTCGACACGTTTATTACTATCTGCAAATCACTCGATGAATCTCTGACAACTCTCCGGGGGTAGGTGTAACAGAGCTTCAGGCAAAACAGAAAATTACCTGTAGCCTGTGAATATCATACTCCAGCCGTCCTCTCACTGTACTGTTATGCCCACATCCCCCTCAACTACTTCTCCAACCTTCACAGCATTGACCCCATTTGCGTCAAGGTCGCCCAGCAGTCGCTGAGCATCCGCGGCCGGCAGTGAGAGGAGTAGCCCACCCGAAGTCTGAGGATCATAGAGAAGTTCATCCTCGGCCTTTTCAAGTGTTCTGTCCATGATGAGAGGATATTTCGCAACTAATGCCCTGTTCGATTTATTACTTCCTGTGGTCTCACCTTTTCTGTACATATCATAGGTACCTGGATAGAGCGGGAGTGCTTTAAAATCTATAATTACATGTGCACCGCTTCCCAGAGCAACTTCCAGTGAATGCCCTAAAATACCAAATCCGGTGATATCCGTACAGGCATGGAGGTCATAGGACAGAGCCTTTTCCATGGCGATGTTATTCAACGAAGCCAGAGTTGGTAAAACTGCCGTTTCCAGCTCTTTAAGCGGAAATTTCCCGGCTCTTACGGCATTGAACAAGACCCCGGATCCGAGTGGTTTCGTGAGAATCAGCGAGTCTCCCGACCTTGCGCCGGTGTTGGTGATAATCCGGTCAGGATGAGCCACCCCGTTGACGCAGAGACCGTACTTGGGTTCATTGTCATCCACCGTATGCCCCCCGACCAGACAGGCTCCTGCTTCAACAACCTTATCATTACCACCCCGCAAAATTTCCCTTAAAACGCCCATATCCAGATACTCCGAGGGAAACATCACAACGTTCAGGGCGGTAAGCGGCCGGCCCCCCATTGAGTAGATATCGGAGATGGAATTGGCAGCGGATATCTGCCCGAACCAATACGGATCATCTACCGGAGGAGTGATAAAATCGACGGTATTTATCATTGCAATCTCGTCGGAGATCTTATACACGGCAGCATCATCAGAGGTTTCAAAACCCACAATCAGATTAGGGTCTGATGACGGGGTTAAGCCCTTTAGCGCGTCCGACAAGTCCGTCGGACCAATTTTAGCCGCTCAACCGCAGGTTCTTGCAAGACCCGTCAGTGATTTTTTCTTAAATAAGCGCATGAAAAACTCTCCAATCATCAAAAAAACGAGTTGCCATAATGTAGGAAAAAGGAAACTGACTCGCTTCCTCCATAAGAGAATAAGGACAAAACAAGCAGTGTACAAACTATTATTGAAAAGATGTGATGAAGATACCTGCTACTGTTGATCAATTGCCTCTTGAACTTGACTATTGTGGCTCTCTTGTAGTTCTTTTGCCAATTTTGCCTGCTCAATCGGTGTTTTTATCGCTTTGACAGCTTCCTGAGCAATTTTATCTGTAGTTTGCTCTATGATCCCTGCTTCTTCCTGTTCGTCAGAACTTGAACATGACGTAATCATAAAAATAACAACTAATAAAAGAACTAGTGATTGTAGTCTAAAAGACATAGCAAAATCCTCTCTAGCACCCCACAAGGGGGTATAAGTGCCTTGGTAAAAGCATATATGAGAAACATGGGTTAACCAATAAAATCATATATATACTTGAAGGATACAAATAAAACACAGAAACACAATATTGCCTTGATAAGATGCACAGGAACATATTTCTGGCATCGAGCACCGAAATACATACCGCAAAACCCACCAATACCAAACAAAATGCCGAGAGCCCAGTCAGGAGCAACAGACATATCCGAGTAAACAGGCGCCAAAAGCTGGTAGATGACAACACCCGCGACAGAGGTCACAAAAGTCCCCAGCAATGCAGCACCAGCAACCGCATAGACAGGAAGATGAAGAAATGCGACAAAGAAAGGGACTACAATCGCTCCACCACCGATCCCATATATTCCACCAATAATACCGACAAAAAAACAGAGCACACTCACTCCCGGAACTGAAAAAGAGAATTGTTGCCCGCTGAATTTGAAATCAACCTGCTTCAGAGAAAACCGTGTGTGAGTAATTATAAATCTACTCTTTTCTACCTCTTGTTGACTTTTCGGAAAGCCATAACTCTGTTTATCACTCTTAACTATATCTGAAAAAAGCTTTATTCCTATATACAACAGGACAAACCCTGCAAAGAACTTGAATTCTCTGGGATCTGGCAGATATGCCAGCCGGATCCATGCACCAATAAATACCCCTGGCAGCGTGCCGATTATTACAACCCACGTCAGCGGCCAAAGCATTCGTTTTTCTCTGATATATCGCCATACGCCGCTTGGTATGGCGATAACATTAAATAACTGATTCGTTCCACTTACAGATGGCGCTGTGTAATTTAAGACACTCATCTGAAATGGTAACAGAAGAAATGCACCTGAGACTCCACCCATTGAGGTAAAAAATGAGACCACAAAAGCTGTCAGCGGCGGCACAAACACCCATGTTGTTACATTTGAGGCAGGAAAATTAATATAAAGAAAATCCATAGTTAAATTTCCTTTGCAAGGAATATCTAAGAACTCGCCACTGTGGAATTATTATACGTTCTGACTCATCACCCCAGAGCCACATCGAGAATCATCATTACCGTAAAACCTACCATTGTGGCCATTGTTACCTGATCGATATTCTCATAATTTCTCTGGGATTCCGGAATGAGTTCCTCCACCACCACAAAAATCATGGCTCCGGCTGCAAAACAGAGCGCATAGGGCAGGATATTTTGCATCTTCAGGACAAAAAGTGCTCCGAGAACTCCGGCAACGGGTTCAACCATACCAGAAGCCTGCCCCATAAAAAAACTTTTTTGTTTACTCATCCCCTCTCTTCTCAAAGGAACTGACACAGCGGTTCCTTCCGGAAAATTTTGGATTCCGATACCGATTGCCAAAGCAATTGCGCCTCCAATTGTAGCGGATGGAAGATCAGCTGCAACAGCTCCAAAAGCGACTCCGACCGCCAGCCCCTCAGGTATATTATGAAGTGTAATAGCGAGTACCAAAAGAGTGGAGCGTTGCCATGATGTTTTTACCCCTTCACTTTTATCAATAGACAAACCTGGGTGAAGATGTGGCAAGAATTTGTCAGTCAATCGCATAAAAACCCCTCCCCCCAAAAAACCAACAGCTGCAGTCAACCATGGGATATGTCCCAACTGTTCTGCCATTTCGATTCCCGGTGCGAGGAGAGACCAGAAACTGGCAGCAATCATCACACCAGCAGCAAAACCAAGCATGGAATCCAGGACCTTTGGATTTATAGTTCGAGTAAAAAATACCAGGCTGGCCCCTGCGGCTGTTACTCCCCAGGTGAAGAGTGTCGCAATTAAGGCCTGCGTAACAGGGCTGAACTGAAGCATGAAGTCGATCATTTTTTTTCTCCTGACAAAAGTAATGGATATAATTAGTGTCACGTCTACAATAGCTTTACTTTATCCGTGTGTAAACATTTGTCAGGCGATTTTATGCATTTAGTACCTTACTCTTGACCTTCTGGCATAAAAAACAAGAAACCAAGGAATGTCTTTTGAAATTATGTTGTTAGATATATCACCATGGTACTTATACCCCCTTGTGGGGTGCTAGTGCCTTACTTCTGAAAACCCGTCCTAAAAACAAGAAATATGGATAATTTATTGAATTCAGGAACTTAAAGTAATCACCAAGGCACTTATACCCTCAATCGGGTACTAAAAAGGGTGCAGGATTTTTTACCGTTTACCGGTATTAGTCGCAAAGAGAAATATTGCTATTATTATCAAAATGATAAAGTTTTGGTGGGCATTACGAAAAATGTGCTTTTTTTCTTAAGATGGGCGTGTAAAGAATTTTACCGCCCCAGTATCTGGGTATCATTGACAGGGATTGCACGAAACTCCAGGAAGAGGTCCGTGCAATAGCCCGCATTTCTCATGAACATTGTGTCAATTTTCTGAAAGTGCTTTCATTGTAACAGCTTGCCACCCGTTTGATTTGACGAGAATTTTCACACAATGTTCACCAAAGGCCAGCAAATATGATCACATCTTCCGCGTCGCTACCCCAGCAAACATAGACTACTATAGTTCACTGGGGTGCTTCTTGAATATGTAATCATCTTTGCTGGTGAGAAATGCGGGTTAGAGGCGGCCCTTTTAAAATGAGTACACTTTTTTTCCTGTTGCAATCCTCTCTTCCCGGCAATATGCTCGGCAGAGCCGAGGGATCAGTTCAGTAGCCCTTTGAGCAATAGAAAAGCGCTGAAATACTCCCACGGTATTAATATTTCAGACCAACTCTATCACGAACACGATCCAGCGTAACAACCGCCTTTTCTCTCGCTTTTTCAGCCCCTTTTCCTAGAATTACCCTTAACATTTCCGGGTCAGCTAAATACTCAGCCTTTTTCCTGCGAGCCTCTCCAAACTTATTATCTAATAGATCAAGGAGTTCCAGCTTCAAATAGCCATAAGCAGCTCCACCATTCACATAGAGATCACGGATTTCCTTCATCCTTGCAGGCGCTGCAAGCAATTCCATAATCGTATAAAGATTACAGCTATCAGGATCTTTTGGATCATCAACGGGAGTAGCATCGGTTTCGATTGCCATAACTTTCTTCTTCAACTGTTTGCCTTCCAGAAAAATGGGGATGGTGTTGCCATAGGACTTTGACATTTTCTGACCATCCAGTCCCGGAACAGTTGCGGTCTGCTCACTGATTGCCGGTTCTGGTACAACGAAGGTATCACCATACTCATTGTTAAATTTCTGCGCCAGATCACGGGCGACTTCCAGATGCTGTTTCTGGTCCTTTCCCACCGGCACTTGCTCCGCCTGATAAAGAAGAATGTCCGCAGCCATGAGCACAGGATAGGAAAAAAGGCCATGACTCGCAGCTATACCTTTGGCTACCTTATCCTTAAATGAATGACAGCGTTCAAGAAGTCCCATCGGGGCGATAGTAGAGAGAACCCATGTTAATTCACATACTTCTGGAACATCTGATTGAACCCAGAAAATGCACTTATCAGGATCAAGACCAAGTGCAAGAAAATCAGCGGCAGCTTCCAACGTGCCATTAGCGAGACGATCACGCGTGCGGACTGAAGTTAAAGCGTGGAGATCAACTATAAAGACATAGAGCTCAGAATCTTCCATCCGGGAGATCATAGTCTGCATCATGCCGAAATAGTTACCAATATGGAGCTGACCCGAAGGTTGTATACCGGATAAAATTTTCATAGTATTGCTTGAGGGTTAAATTTAACAGAGAAGTGAGTGTTTCTGATGTAAGGTACTAAACCAGGCGTCAAACATATCGCAAAAACATAAAAAAAGGGAGCAGGAAAATGTTTCCCTACCCCCTTTTGTCTTACGCTGCGTTAGACACATCTACCAAGAGTTTACTTCACCTCTTCATAATCGGCGTCTACCACGTCATCATCTTTTTCCTTCTCAGACGACTGATTCTCGGCACCTCCGCCTCCTTCACCATCTGGGTTTTCTTGAGCAGCTTGAGCATACATAAGCTCTGCAAGCTTATGGGAAGCAGCGGTCAGGGCCTCTGTGGCCGTCTTTATAGCATCAACATCATCGCCTTTCATTACCGATTTCACATTCTCGATTTCTGATTCGACCTTCTTTTTGGTCTCATCATCAACTTTGCCTTCAAGATCCTTAAGGCTCTTCTCGGTTGCATGGACAAGTGCATCAGCAGAGTTTCGTGTTTCTACAACCTCTTTACGTTTTTTATCCTCTTCAGCATGCAGCTCTGCATCTTTGGTCATTTTCTCGATCTCTTCATCGGTGAGGCCAGAGGATGCGGTAATTTTGATCGACTGTTCCTTGCCTGTTCCCATATCTTTAGCAGATACATGAAGTATTCCATTGGCATCAAGATCAAAGGCCACTTCAATCTGCGGCACACCACGTGGCGCGGGAGGAATAGATGTTAACTCAAAACGACCGATGGTTTTATTACCCTCTGCAATTTCCCGTTCGCCCTGAAGCACATGAATGGAAACAGCTGGCTGGTTGTCTGCAGCCGTCGAGAAAATCTGACTTTTCTTGGTCGGAACCGTAGTGTTTTTCTCTATTAATTTGGTGGTAACCCCGCCAAGAGTTTCAATACCAAGAGACAGAGGAGTAACATCAAGAAGTAATACATCTTTTACATCGCCCTGCAATACGCCACCCTGGATAGCAGCACCGATTGCCACAACTTCGTCCGGATTCACACCCTTGTGCGGTTCCTTACCAAATATCTTTTTCACCATTTCCTGCACTTTAGGCATGCGGGTCATACCACCGACAAGAATAACTTCATCAATATCAGATGCACTGAGTCCGGCATCTTTGATGGCAGTCTTACACGGACCTACGGTACGTTCCACAAGATCTTCCACCAGGCTTTCAAGCTTTGCACGGCTCAACTTGATGTTCAGGTGCTTTGGTCCTGAGGCATCGGCAGTAATAAAAGGAAGATTAATGTCGGTCTCTTTAGTGGTAGAGAGCTCCATCTTGGCTTTTTCTGCTTCTTCTTTCAGACGCTGCAACGCCATTTTATCTGCTTTAAGATCAATTCCCTGCTCACGTTTGAATTCATCGGCAAGCCAGTTCACGATCCTCATATCAAAGTCTTCACCACCGAGAAAAGTGTCACCGTTGGTAGATTTTACCTCAAATACACCGTCCCCGATCTCCAGCACAGAGACATCAAAGGTCCCCCCACCCAGATCGAAAACCGCTATTTTCTCTTCACCTTTTTTATCAAGACCGTAAGCAAGAGAAGCTGCAGTCGGCTCGTTAATAATCCTCTGCACATTGAGTCCTGCAATTTTACCGGCATCCTTCGTCGCCTGACGCTGAGAATCGTTGAAGTAGGCAGGTACAGTCACTACCGCATCGGTCACCTCTTCACCCAGATATTCTTCCGCGGTCTGCTTCATCTTGGTAAGGATCATGGCGGAAATTTCTGCAGGTCTGTAGGCTTTACCTTCAACTTCAACAGAAACACTGCCATTGCTTCCTTCAACAATCGTAAACGGACTGACTTCGATAGATTTTTTTACTTCCGGGTCTGTAAATTTACGCCCGATAAGACGTTTAATTGCATACAATGTTCGTGTAGGATTGGTCACAGCCTGACGCTTGGCAACCTGCCCAACAGGACGTTCATCATTGTCGGCAAACGCCACAACCGAAGGGGTTGTCCTATTACCTTCAACGTTGGTAATTACTTTTGGTTCACCACCCTCCATTACAGCAACACAAGAGTTGGTCGTACCCAAGTCAATTCCGATAATCTTACCCATCTTCTCTTTCTCCTTAGTCGTTCTCACGGATATTTTATCCGTCTTGACTCCTCAAAATTCATTAATTGCTCTATCTATGATAGTGGCAACCTCTTCTAAAGTTGTCATCTTCCATTATTTGTCAAGGGATTCCGTCTTCTTTTTGGCAATACCTATCCCTCTGAATCGGTCTCTAATTTTCCTGAAGAGACTACTACTTTGGCAGCACGCAACAGCCTGTCTTTATAGTAATATCCCTTCTCAAATTCGTTCACTACATGTGTTGCAGGCACGAGGTCACTCGCCGCCATGGTCAGTGCTTCATGATGCTTGGGATCGAACTTTTCCCCAACACTTTCAATTGTCTTCACCTGAAATTTTTCAAGGGTAGAAACGAGGCTTTTCAGAGTCAACTCAACACCTTCAACAAGAGCGCCCAGATTCTTTTCTGCACTATCCCCGCTTGCTCCTCCCTGATGAGCAATTGCTCTTTCAAGGTTGTCGACGACCGGAAGCATCTCTCTGAAAATCTGTTCTCCGGCATATTTAAGGCTTGATGAGCGTTCCCTCTCTATTCGCTTTTTGAAATTTTCGTTTTCTGCTGCCGCTCGCAACATCTTGTCTCGAAGGT
>CAXMTO010000421.1:0-13727 GCA_964196355.1 uncultured Myxococcota bacterium | reverse complement strand
CCGGAGAGTGCCGAACAAATTACATCAAAGCACTGAGGGCGGCGGATAAAAATGATTTCAATTTACTGCTCGCATTCATTAGATCATAGTCATGCATTTTAGACCGAAACAAAAAAGGAATAGGCTAAGCCTCCAGCACTTTTCGGGCAAAGGAATCCAGATCAGTTTGAAGACGCGGGTCTAGCATAGCTAGGTATTGGCCCTGAAATGGCCGATTTTAAAAATGATGTTTTTGGCTGGCTTTTATCCCGCTGATTACACATAGCCCCGCATTCCTTTTACCGAAAGTCTGTTTATTTTGCCTATCTCGACTATCTTTCCCCTTGTGCTCCCCACTCTAACATTAAACTCCGATTCGTATCCCACCGAAAACCTATTTGATAGGTTGTTATTTCCGATGGTTAAGCAAGTGAGCATTTTTTCAAGAAACTTGCTTCGTTTTTCCGTTTCCGTACCGTTGGGACTGGGATGATAAATCCACAGCTTCCTGGTATCTTGATAGTTGGATAGGTACCTCGTGGAATTTATACAATTGAGTAGTAAAAAACATATTTTGGAGAAAAAGAAGCTGGGCAATTATTCTACAGAAACCCTTGTTTCTTCGTTAACAATTACATCAGAGGCAAAGGGGTTCTAATGCGATTAGCCCTTAGCTTGACGGCTATGCCCTTGAGGGGTGCAAAAACAAGAAATTTAAGAGTAAGGTACTAAAGAGATGCTCATACTGATCGCAAACCACAAACCAGCGAAGAAAGTTGCCAAATTCAGAGATGGGAAAAAGCTGGCTGCTGCCATCAAGTAACATCTACAAAGAATATTCATACCGATGGACAATTATGGCATACGATGAACTTCAAGCTGTATTAATGCCTGATGGCACGCTCCAGCTCGAATGGATGTCAGTTGCCGGAAGAATTAATAGGCAGCAGGGTATCCTGCAAAATGAAATTTATGGGCAATATTCTGCAGTCCCAGGCAGTTGGTTCTTTTTCCTTGGCTTTTGCAATAAGAAGATAAATCTATCTCCATCCTTATTTTTTTGGCGCAAATTATCCGGGCTCTTCATCCATAAACTCAGCCTAACCCCAGACATAGAAGAACAGCGCTGCGAGGTCGTCATACCTCTTGCCGAGAAGGAACTCTCACAGTTGATAGAATCGGCTCCATTGATGATTGGAGGTGAGTACCTGCATGCAGAAGTAGTTCTTGCATTGTGGGATGGGCTTCAAGAAGTATTTAGCCAAAAAATTGAAGCGTACGATGGTTCAGTTGAAGAGTTTGTCAAAGAATATAGCCCTGACGTACATCTGGTTGGTCGGATTTATTTCCACTTAGTTGAGAATAAAGGTCACGAGGCCCCATTTGCTTTTCTTGCCACATACTCGACCAGACTGAATGATGAAGGGGAGTCCAAGCACCTGCCATTAAAATTTGCCCTGGAAGAATACGATGGCGACCATGAAAAACTTCTGGAGCTTCTGGTTACCGTTGATAATGCCGCTCAAAAGAGTAAGTTAGTGGCGGATATACGTGACAGTGGTGAATTGTTTTATCCACTGGCCTGGTCTTCTAAAGAAGCGTTTGTTTTTCTGAGGGAGATCCCGTTTTATGAAGAATCAGGCATTCTCTGCCGTATTCCCAATTGGTGGAAGGGAAAGGCTGTAAGCATTGGGATTAATATCAGTATAGGGGAGAAAATACCTTCTATGGTCGGCATGGATGCCCTTCTTGATTTTTCTCCCAGGCTCATGATTGGTGATACTGAAATATCAGAGGAAGAGGCTCGTCGTCTTCTACATGAGTCCGAGGGGTTGGCTTTTCTTAAAAACAAGTGGGTTGCAGTTGATCCGGAAAAACTTAAACAGACTATGGACGCATATGAAAAGGCCCGAAGACTGAACGCCGAAGAGGGGATCAGTATTCTGGATGCAATGCGTCTCTCAATGAACCCGCAGAAATTGTTGGGTATTGAAGATGGAGAAGTCTTTTCCGGTGTTTCCAATGGTGAATGGCTGCAAACGGTCTTTGATAAGTTGCTCCGCCCTGAAGCAATTGGCGCTATAAAAACCACCAAAACATTTAAGGCCAAACTCCGCAGATATCAGCAAGATGGTCTAAATTGGCTCTTTTACCTGCATAAGTTGAAGTTCGGTGCGTGCCTTGCAGACGACATGGGCCTGGGGAAGACTGTACAGGTACTTGCTTTTCTCAATGCGCTAAAAGCGGAAAAGAAGGAAATGGGCGGAACAGCTGCATCCTCTTTACTTGTCATTCCAGCATCTTTGCTGGCGAACTGGACCAATGAAATCAATTCATTTTACCCGAGTCTTTCATGTTTCGTCGCCCATCCTGATATTCATAAGCCGGGCAAGATCCCTGAGTTGAGTCCCGATAAACTGGACGCGCTGGACCTTGTCATAACGACCTACTCTTTGACCCAGAGATATAAATGGATCCAAGACTACTCTTGGAATTACGTTATCCTGGATGAAGCGCAGGCCATCAAGAATCCCGGCACAAAACAGACCAAGGCGGTGAAAAATCTGAAAGCCGACAATAGAATTATCATGACCGGCACTCCGGTTGAAAACAGGCTGTCTGATCTCTGGAGCCTTTTTGACTTTGTTAATCCGGGACTGTTGGGCAACTCTAAAGAGTTCGGCAGCCTTGCCAAAGGACTTGCCAATGCCCCGAATGGGTATGCTGGTCTGCGTAAAGTAGTCAACCCGTTCATACTCAGGCGTTTAAAGACCGATAAGTCGATTATTTCTGATCTTCCTGACAAGGTGGAAGTGAAGACCTGGGCAGCAATGAGTAAAAAACAGACTGTGCTTTATAGTGAAGTCATAAATGGAATTATAGAGGCCCTTGAAAATTCAGAAGGTATTCAAAGAAAAGGACTCATCTTGTCAGCCCTGATGAAGTTCAAGCAGCTTTGTAACCATCCAGATCAGTATCTTGGCATGAATTCGTTTGATGAAAAAGAAAGCGGGAAGTTCCAAAGGTTGCGCGAAATCTGTGAAACAATCTACGAAAAAAGGGAAAAAGTTCTTGTTTTTACCCAATTTAAGGAAATGACCGAACCATTGTCCAGATTTTTGGCCACGATATTCAAGCGGGAAGGCCTGGTTCTTCATGGCAGCGTTCCTGTTGGAAAAAGAAAAAAACTCATTGAAAAATTCCAGGCCCATGAATATGTACCGTTTTTTGTGTTATCTCTCAAAGCTGGGGGAGTTGGACTGAACCTTACTGCAGCCAACCATGTGATTCACTTTGATCGGTGGTGGAATCCGGCGGTGGAGAACCAGGCAACAGACAGGGCTTTTCGAATCGGCCAGAAAAAGAATGTTATGGTCCATAAATTCCTGACTAAGGGAACTATAGAAGAAAAAATTGACGAAATGCTAACAGAGAAATCAAAATTATCAAATGAAGTGGTCGCGGCATCCGGCGAACATTGGATAACCGAGATGAGTAATAATGAGTTGCTTGATCTGTTCACACTGAAACTTTAATTATTGAGACGAGGACATTATGGGTTACCGGGGATATCCACAATACGTTTCTGTTGCCGAAAAAAAGGCCAAGGCAGCGAAAAAATTAAAACAGCTTAAGAAAAAAATGTCGGACATCAAACCAGTTGTTATTGAAGGCAATGCTCTGGCTCGCACCTGGTGGGCGAAGTCATGGAATAAAAATCTTGAGCGATATGCAGATTATACCAATCGTATCGGCAGAGGTAGAAGTTATGTACGGCATGGGGCAGTCCTCGACCTCAAAATAGATTCGGGGCAAGTTACAGCTCTTGTTCAAGGGTCGACTTCAAAACCCTATGAAGTGGTAATTAGCATTAAAGGTATCAATCAGGCCAATTTGAAAGAAATTAAAAAACAATGTGAAGGTCAATTGAAATCATTGCAGGATTTACTTGCCGGGAAGTTCCCTAAGGCATTGGGCGAGATCTTTTTTAACAAAGATAATGGCCTATTCCCAAGCCCGCAGACTATCAATTTTGATTGCAGCTGTCCCGACTGGGCCTCCATGTGTAAACATGTTGCGGCAGCCCTCTATGGGATTGGTGCCAGATTTGACGAAGACCCTTCCCTGTTTTTTAAATTACGAGGGGTTGATACTGAAAATCTTATAGCCAAGGCGGTAAAAGATAAAACAGGTGAGCTACTGGCAAAAACGAAAAAGAAGAGTGCCAAGGTTATTGATGATGCAGATCTTTCAGGTATTTTTGGCATCGACATGGATAACAAACCTGCCTTTTTCGGCAAGAGAAACGTGGTTCCGCTTGCTGGTACAGCAAAGGCGCAGAAAAAAAGGAGCATGCCTGTCAATCCATCCAAGGAGCGGAAAAAACAGAGATCTCAAAAAACTGCCACAGGTCTTGTTGCTGAATTGATTACTGCCAGTAAAACAGGAATCAATGTAGAAAAACTGGTTGAAAAAACCGGATACACGAAGACCAAGCTGTATGGAATAGTGCATAGGTTAAAACAGCAAGGAATAATAAAAAACAAGTCCCCAGGAGTGTATGTAAAAGCATGATGTAAAAAAACAGGATATCTGGTTACACTAATACCGGTAAACGGTAAAAAATCCTGCACTCTTTTCAGTACCCGCTCGGAGTCTATCGCTTACCTGAGGGATATAAGTGCCTCGAAGGTCTCTCTACGTTCGCTATCTGGTGATTACTTTAAGTTCCTAATTTCAATGCATTCTCCAGATTTCTTGTTTTTTATGACTGGTTTTCAGGAGTAAGTCACTAATTGACTTCCATTCCAGGTTTAGAGAGTCGACATAACTATATTGGATGTTGACCAAGACGAAAGTCAAGATATCTACTATATGATGTTGCTTGATCCTGTCAAACTGTTCGGAATGCTCAACAACCTTTACTGGTTTATGGGATTTCTGGAAGACACCTTGTCTCTTGCCCCGGAGCAAGCTAAGTTGAATAGAGCATCATGTGTTCGGCTTTTGAGGAGGCGTACCCTGCTCAGCGGGAGCTGAATTTAAGGTGTTGGTGTGGGTAATATTTCCGCGTGAGAGCTGATATAAAATCTGAATCATTATGGCAAAACAAAGAAAGCATAAATGGATATTTTCAAGCCGTTTCAGGCGGCAGGCATTTGGCTGGCGTTCCAGGGCTGCAATTATGCGGGTAAAGGAAGCCGTGAAGGAAATCAAGGCAGCCTCCCGTAAAGATCCTCTTCTGGGGGCAGAGGGTACAGTGCTGCTAATGGAAAAGTTATCTCCCGCTCTGGAGCAGGTGGACAGTTCCTCCGGAGCTATTGGTACCACTGTCAACAATTGTATCGAGACGTTGGTGCCAATCATCGCGGATGCTCCTGCGGATGATCAACTACGTGGCAAATGGCTTGAACGTCTCTGGAAGGCAATAGAGGAAGATGACATACCATATATTGAACGGCTTTCTGATTATTGGGGAAGCTTGTGTCATACGGAGGAGCTGGCCTCACATTGGGCTGATGAATTAATGGTTCCGCTCAGGATAAGCTGGTCAAGGGAGCAAAGTGCCGGAGGTGGCTATTTCGTTGGAACCTCAGCCTGTCTCAGCGCCTTATTTAAAGCCGGACGATATCAAGAAATCCTGGATTTGCTTGATATCGCACCATATACATTCTGGTCACACCGTACATGGGGTGTTAAAGCCTTGACAGCCATGGGAAAACATACCGAAGCATTGCAGTATGCTGAGGATTCACGCGACAATTACACCAATCCTGCTGCCATTGCAGAAGCGTGTGAAGAAATTCTGTTTGCATGCAATATGGCAAAAGAGGCCTACAGCCGTTATGGTATCGAGGCCAACCAAAGATCTACCTACCTGGCCACCTTCAGGGCCATTACTAAAAAATACCCCTACAAAACAGCGAAAGAAATTCTCACTGACCTGGCGGCGAGCACTCCGGGAGATGAGGGTAAATGGTTTGCAGCGGCAAAATCAGCAAAATTGTACCGAGAAGCTATAGAGCTGGCATATCGCAGTCCTTGTGATCCCAAAACTCTCACCAGAGCGGCACGGGATTTTAAAATAAAGAAACCACTCTTTTCCGTTGAAGCGGGAATAGCAGCTCTAGGCTGGCTTATTGCAGGCTATGGTTACGAAATTACCGGTCAAGATGTGCAGGATGCATACAGATTTACCATGGAAGCCGCCGAAAATGGAACATGCCGCGGGGAGGTCCTTGAACGCATTCGAAGCATGGTCACAAGTGATACTTCTGAAGGCCATTTTGTCGGTAGTATCCTCAGAAGAGAACTTGGAACATCGAATAAAGAGAAATAATTGATGAATGAACAGAATTTAATAGAAAAACTGCGCTTAATCGAGGCGATGTTCTCTGGGGCAACCACACAAGGAGAAAAAGTCGCTGCAGAACTGGCTGGGGAACGGATACGTGAACGGCTAGGGCTTTTGAAAAAGGAAGAGCCGCTGGTTGAATATCGATTTTCCATGGCAGATATGTGGGCACGTAAAGTGTTCGTCGCTCTGCTCAGGCGCCACGGGGTAAAACCATACCGCTACAACAGACAACGATACACCACGGTAATGGCTCTGGTGTCCAAACGGTTTGTCGACGAGACTTTATGGCCGGAATTTCAAGAGATTTCCGAAACGCTGCGAGCCTATCTCTCAGAAATAACCGATCGGGTGGTCTCGCAGGTCATTCACCAGGATAGCTCCGAGGCAGATGTTATTCAAGAACCACTGGTGATTCCATCCAACAATTGTGATGCCGTAAGCGGATCTGATACGTCGCTTTCCACAGCTGGGCAGTCCGATCAAAATACAGTCTCAAAAGACCCCAAAATGCAACCAAAGCCGCAAGGCAGCAGAAAGCAGAAGAGGAAGCACAAAAAAGGCAAAAGAAAGCGTTGATACCACGTACCGATAATTTTTAAAGAGGTAGACAAATGGATCTACAAACAATCTATGATATGATTCCCCCATGGGACTGGCCTGAAGATACCGGCAGAATGTTGCAAGATATTCTTGATGATAATTCGGCTGATCCGTCCGACAGGCTACTGGCCGCTGAAATGGCAGGTAATATTGTGGTGTTTAACGACATGCTCGCCAGAACATTGTTTTCCATAGTGGGCAATAGTGATGAAGCGCCAGCCCTGCGGGCAAGGGCGGCAATTTCCTTCGGCCCCGCATTTGAACATGTTTATCTTTATGAATTCGAGGACCCCGATGACATAATCTTGACGGAAGGAATCTTTCGTGAGGTTCAAGCATCGTTTAAAAAATGCTACTATGACGCTGACCTTCCAAAAGAGGTCCGACGACGCATCCTTGAAGCTGCGGTGCGGGCACCTCTGGAGTGGCATTCGGCTGCTGTTGGTGGCGCTTTCGCCAGTGATGATGCAGACTGGCAGCTTACAGCAGTGTTCTGCATGCAATTTATAAAAGGGTTTGACCAGCAAATTCTCGAAGCCCTGAAAAGTGAAAACCCGGACATCCGCTTCGAGGCAATTTTAGCTGCGGGCAATTGGGAACTAAAAGAGGCCTGGCCCTCTATAGTTGGCCTGCTTTCCGATCCCGGTATTGACAAGACAATAGTGTTGGCAGCCATAGATGCTGCGGCAAACATCGGCCTGCCTGAGGCTGGTCATACCCTGGCACAACTCCTTAACTCGGACGATGACGATATTGTTGATGCTGCCCATGAAGCTTTAGCTATGTTAACGGAAGACGTATTTGATGATGAGTACGACGAGGAAGATGATTGGTAATAGATGAAAATAACTGGTCCATAAATCTCATGAACATTACACATCTATTTTTTAGCACCTTACTCTTGAATTTTTGTTTTTTGTGACAGAAAATAAATATTTTTATTGAAATCAAAATGTTAGAAAAATCGGTACTTGATGATACAGCGCAAGGCACTCACCCCATCTCGCCATTGGATTTTTTTCCCTTCTCCGTAAGTGCGGCCACTATAAGAAATACCAACTTCATATATCCTGGCGTGCAGTTTTGCAATCTTGGCAGTCAGCTCGGGTTCCAGACCAAATCGACTCTCCTTGATGGTTATCTGCTCTACTACTTCCTTCCTGAAGACCTTATAGCACGTTTCCATGTCCGTGAGATTGAGGTTGGTCAACATATTAGAAAGCAATGTCAGGGCTTTATTCCCCACCATGTGCCAGAAATAGAGGACACGATGCGCGTCTGAACCAATAAAGCGTGAACCGTAGACAACATCGGCCTTGCCAGCCAGAATAGGCTTTAGAAGTTTCGGGTACTCCTCCGGATCATATTCGAGATCTGCATCCTGAATAAGAATAATGTCACCGGTTGCCTTGCTCATGCCACTCCGCACAGCAGCTCCTTTTCCCTGGTTGATGGAGTGGTATACTTTGACGATATTTTGATCCTGCAACTCCGCCTCAAGCAGTTGTCTGGTTCCGTCTGTTGAGCAATCATCAACAAGGATGATCTCCTTATCCAACGAAAGAGAAACAGACTGAACACGATTGAGGATTTCGGCCAACGTATCCTTCTCATTAAATATGGGTATGATTATTGAGAGCTTACTAAATTCGCTTATAGGGTTATCCATAACTAGTTGATCCGCTGATAAAGTGTTTGATGTGATTCAGGTATAGTGGTGCTATGCCGGTTTTGTTTTATTCCAAGGTTGTTTTTCTCTGCCAGACAGTTGGATGCGGAAGATTGCTGATATCCTGCGAGCCCAGATCTCCGGAAATAATCAATTTAATCTTCTTAATGGGTTTACTGAATCCTGGTATTTCCCGGTTCCTGAAAATTATCCAGTATTTCCCATTAACGGGCCTCAATTGCAGGACTTGTGACTGTTCTTCATGCCATTGTGAGTCGGCAGTCCAATAACATCTGGCAGGAAGGTTTGCAAATGCACTTACTGGGAATGTTATCACCTCGTTCGGAGATAAGGTTCTGTCGGGGATGTAGTAGTGCACTCCCTGGCTCTCCATTTGTTTTCTGAAGTGTACTTCCCTGTTAATTGTAAACGGGCGTGCATCTGCATCCTCAAGCATATTTGATGTATGTAATTTAGATATTGTGTTAATAATTCTATTAGCTGGAAACAGCCATCTATAATCATTCTGGACTAAGATGGGCTGAAACTGCAGCCTTTCGCGGCTCCAGGAAACCCTTTTTTGTATTTTTGCTGCATGACGTATGCCCTCAACAGAGCCGACAATATAAAATATCGCTAAAACTGTTCCTGCAATTTTCCAGTTGATCTTCCTGTTTTTCAAAGGAGATTTGGGATATGCAATGGCGGTGAGAACTATTACGGCAATCATCACCAAAATGAAAAAAGAAAAATAGATACCCGCTGGATATTTTGCAAAAGAGGATCTGGTAATACCGGAAATACCTGCCGCGCAACATCCCCAGAAAAATATTAAAACCCAGGAAAAATTTTCTCTGGTAAAAAGCTCTTTCTTCACAAACAATAGGCTACATGCATATAAACCCAAAACAAGCGTAAAAAGGCCTGTTTGAGTTCGCAGTACACGTTCCGGGCCAAAACATCTGAGTATGAAAATCAACTCCTGTGTCGGATTTTCAGTAAACCAGTTCAGTGGCGGCAGATTTATGGAACCACGATCAGGCATTTGTGCAACCACCAGCAGTATGGTACCCAGGGCGCCCAAAAAGGAAATGAGTTTTTGCGATGTTGACCATCCAGACGCCAGGGACATGAGAACCATGTAACTCAGTAGATATATCAATCCGGTTCCGTGAGAAATCGCCGATAAAAAACCAAATATCAGCGACAGACATACACCTGACCACCTCCCCCAGAACCGAACGATAAATAGGATTGATAATGCCGCAAACACGAGTACAAATGTGTATTGGGTCGAATACCAGTGATGCTGAAACCGCACGAGAAGATTGGGCCAGAACAGCAGGAATGAGGATGTGAGTATAAGGGTTGATCTGGTCCGGGGAGTAAGGGATCGTATTTTCCCTATGAGATAAATGACAACGGATAAAACCGAGAATTGTCCCAGCAGACCAAAGATTATTTCCAGCCAATAGTGACTGTTATGGGTTACTTTTGCCAGGTATGTGATGAGCAGTTTAGAAAAAAACATTTTCTGATCGACAAAAGGCTCCCAATAAAAGCGAAGCTGCTCCAGAAAGGTTTTTTCCTGCATATGAAGCCCGCCATACAGAACATCCCAATAGTCATAAATTGGCAGAGGTATGAAGAAAAGCCAGGCCAGGAAAATAATTACAGCTATCGGCAGGAAAAAAAGGCTCCAAAAAAACATGCCTGTTTGATGTCGTTCGACTTCATTTATAAGAGATTTCGTTAGCACAAGACCTTTTTATCCCAAGTTCTAGGAATGAGCAAACATCAAAGATGGGCACTATACTAAAACGTAAGGGCATGGCAAAGCACTATTTGTTTTCACAGCGGCTCCTGTACCATGACAGGGCTAGCTTAATCGATCAAGGGGAAGATCCTGACTAACACAAGAGCCAGATGTGACAGACGGCCTCACAACCATCGACACTGGCAGTTATATCATTTTATCAATAAATTCTTCCCGGCCACAGGGCTTTTATCAAAAGACAGGTTCTGATAATCAAACCGATGCTGTTGATACTTCCCGCGTCATCAAAAAGATCGAACAATTTGATCGGACTCTTCGAGATACTCTTTTTTCTCCACTCCCGCATTAAGGTGCAGCGCTTCGCTTAGAATCTGGAGCACTGTCATCTTAGGATTAAGCGACGCTTTCGGGTCCTGAAAGACCATCTGCATCCTGGCCCTGAATCGCTTTAGCTGAAAGTGGTCAAGCTGACCTATGCTCTCCTGCATGAATGTAATTTCACCGGAGTACAAAGGGGCAAGTCTCAGAATAGTTCTCCCCAGTGTGCTCTTCCCACATCCAGATTCTCCAACGAGGTCCAGGCACTCACCTTCAAATATTTTCAGGCTGACATCATCCACAGCCTTTATCCAGGATTTGACCCTGCCAAGGAGAAATTGCTTATCTCTCAGTGCTTTATTATTTTAAAGATTACCCCCGAAATGACTTCATTGTCTTCTGCCATACACTTTTTAAAATTGACACATCATGCCCGATCTCGATTGCATGAACACCAATCTCCTTAATTTCTTCTACTTTTTCCCATTGAGGGAAACCAACCGGGTAAATCACAAACTTGCTGACTTTGTTTGCTGAGTCAACAACCCTCTTCAGAGCGCTTATCACCTTATCGTGGCTGGTCTGCAGCGGTACGCCAGCAGAAATACTGAAATCGGCAGGACCAAAGAATACGCCGTCAACCCCTTCTGTTGCAAGTATTTCATCAATTTTTTCTGCGGCTGAAACATCTTCAATCATCGGTATAACCAGCTGTTCCCGATTGCTCCATTCCATCCACTCTCTGCCACCATCAACGCCCCACTTACCGGACAGGCACAAGCCTCCATATCCGCGCTTGCCAAAGGGGGGGAATTTTGCAGCTTCAACCATCCTCCGCACATCTTTCTGATCGTGTGCATGAGGGATGATAACGCCTCCAGCGCCGGCTTCCAGAGCCTTTCGAATTAAATAAGGATTATCTCTATCGACCCTGAGAAGAGGGACAATATCTGACAAAATTCCGCCTCGCAGCATCCCTTCTGTTGTAAAATCCTGCCTCCATGCATGTTCGTTATCTATTCGGCAGAACTCCAAACCGCAGAATCCCGCCAGCTCAATAATTGCAGGACTGAAACTATAGACACATGTTCCAAGTGCTATTTTACCACTTGATATTATCTCTCTTAATTTGTTAGGTTTTCTTTCCAGCATAGTGCACCCTTTAAGAAATTTGATTTGATGTTGCCCCAACACTCTTGGATTGTTGCTTGTGCAAGTACAGAATATATTTATCGTCTCATACTTAATATCTGTCAACAAAATTTTAAAAATTCTCGGGTACTATCTTTTTTCTGATCAACCGAAATTCAGCGTAGTAAAATCAAGGACCTTTGGAGAGTGGACTCTCAAAAACATCTCCCTCTTTCAGAAGAAAAATTTGCAGAACTATTGACAAACCTCCTTCAAGTATATTAGAGATTTAGAGGTTGCGGTCATCATTTTCTACCTGATCCAACTGGTACAAGATTCAATCCAGATTGCCGGCTGTGCCTGATGAGGGGAAATATTACATACGCGGGTTCAGCCCACATATACACATTATACACGCAACCAATAACTTTGGTTTACTCACCTTAAAGGGGCTTCACCACATCGGACGAGGCTTTAAAATCCATAAAGGAGAAACGTATTATGAAAAAGGGACTGTTTGTAGTACTGGCACTGCTTGTTATCGGAACACTTGGCATCTTCATAGATGGTGGGAAGGAAGCTGCAGCAGCGGGCGGAAAGACCATTGCGGTCGGGGTAAACAGTGAGAATCCTCCCTGGATTTTTTCTAAAGACGGTAAAATGACCGGCTTCGAAGCCGACCTGGTAGAGGAGTTTGCCAAACGAGCCGGATATAAGCTCGATTACAAGTCCGCTCCCTTTGCAACAGTGCTCACCGGTGTACAGGCAGGACAGTGGGACATTGCCATGTCTTCCATCTGGATCAAGAAAGAGAGAGCGGCGGTAATGGACTTCGCCGATCCTTATTATGATTCGGGCATCGGCATGATGACACCTAAAAGCGGAATCACCGATTTGAGCCAGATGAAGGGAAAGACCTTCGGTTCCGACACCGGGTCCGCCAACGAAGCCTGGCTTGTAAAAGCGCAAAAAGAATACGGTCCATACAAGGTAAAAAGTTACGATTACTGGGTGGATGCAGCTCTCGATCTTGAGGCCGGCAGAATCGATGGCGTTGTGGTAGACGATCCAATTGCACTCTATTACATAGCGCAGCATCCAAAATCAAACCTCGTTATGAACATCTATATTCCAGGATTTAAAGCCGGTCAGGCATTGGCTTTCAAAAAAGGGTCCCCTCTCCGTGATGAGTTTAACAAAATTCAGAACGAGATGAAAAAAGACGGTGCGCTTCTAGGTATTCATAAAAAATGGTTTGGCTCTGAGCCCCCTAAGGACAGCTCGGTCATCAATATTGTTGCTCCTTATATGCCAAACGAGAAACCCGCGATGTAATAAAAGGCTGCCCCCTATACGCGGGCCTTTTGTTCGGCAACCCTTTGAAGGGTGCAAGTGCCTTGGAATCTGTTTTTCGTAAAAATGAGAAAATTTTCTAAGGCACCAAAATATTTTGAGGTTCCCGACAATTGACACTGTCGGGGACTCGGGTTGGGGTGTAACAACTCTTCTAAATCAATATTATTTCAGCATTTCTTTGGTGCCCCATGAACCCGACGTCAGAAGTACATGACAGAAACAACAAGTTCGTTCGCACCCATCCGGCCTGGTTTCTATGGCTGAAACAACCTTCTGCTGTCATACTTTCTTTTGCCCTGCTGGTTGCGTACGCTTACTTCCTGCTTCCTGACAAAGAGACGTCTCACCCAGTCTTGTATTACATCAGCATCAATTTTTTCATTATACTGCTCCTGGCCTGCAGTGGAAACATCCTGGCCGACAGAGAAAAGCCCGAAAGCCTGAAAATGGCCGTCGCCCTGATATTAATCGTTGTTCTCTGCTGGCTCTTTTACCGCTATTCCGATGCACAGTGGGGGCGGCTGAAGGACTTCTTTTTT
>CAXMTO010000420.1:0-54581 GCA_964196355.1 uncultured Myxococcota bacterium | reverse complement strand
ATCCAAATCATCACGGTCGATTTCGGCGGCCATCTCGTCATAGCTGTCAAAGACCAGAGCCGGGCCCTGATGTTTAAGGAATCGCGGATCACAGGCAGCCCCCTTCATCACTGCACCGTCGGGTGCCAGGTTGCCATAAAGCACAGCCGTTCCTCCCTCTGGATAGATAGGATTGTCCAGTGGGCGTATAACGTCATTGTCGATTACTTCCGCTCCCTCAATGTTTGCGCCAAGTGTTTCGCCGTTAACGGTAATGCAGTCGAGATGAAGATTGTCACGGATAACATTAAGAGCTGCGCGACAGCCGCCGGCGTAATACCAGTCTTCGGCGAGATATTTGCCGGACGGGCGCAAGTTAAGGATTACCGGCACTTTTTGCGAGACTGTGTCGTAGATGTCCTGTTTCATGGGAATACCTGACCGGCGTGCCATAGCTATCAGGTGCACAAAGGCGTTCGTCGAGCCGCCAAAAGCCATCAGGGCGGTGCAGGCATTTTCATAGGCATCTTCGGTGCAGATGTCATTTATCTTGAGATCATCCCATACCATCTCTACGATCCGGCGGCCGGAGCTGCTGGCCATGCGGTTGTGGTTGGAATCGACGGCCGGAATAGTTGATGCACCGGGAAGCGTCAGACCGAGTGTCTCCGCCAGGGAGGTCATGGTCATGCCTGTTCCCATGGTCATACACAACCCCGGTGAACGTGCGATGCCTTCTTCGATTTCTCGCCACTGGCATTCATTGATATTGCCAGCGCGCAACTCATCCCAGTACTTCCACGCATCAGACCCGCTGCCCAGAGTTACATCACGCCATCTGCCGTTGAGCATTGGCCCCGCCGGCATGAAAATGGTGGGAAGATTCATGCTCGCCGCACCCATTATCAGGCCTGGGGTTGTTTTGTCACAACCCCCCATGATGACCGAACCATCGAAGGGATAGTGACGCAGTATCTGTTCTACCTCCATGGCCAGAAGATTGCGGTGCAGCATAGGTGAAGGACGTTCAAAGGCCTCTGCCAGAGTCATGGCAGGCATCTCAATGGGAATGCCGCCGGCTTGCCAGACCCCTCGCTTAACTTCCTCCACACGCTGCTTAAAATGGGTCTGGCAGCAGTTGATTTCGCTCCAGGTGTTGATCACGGCGATCATCGGTTTGCCTATAAATTCTTCACGGGCATACCCCATTTGCAGCATGCGTGAACGATGGCCGAACGATCTCAGGTCCGAGGTGCCGAACCAGCGGTGACTGCGCAGGTCTTCAGGTTGTTTGCGACTCATTTGTTCGTTCCTTTCTTTTTTATGACGTTATAAGAGTGCCACTCTCATTAAACTGCAATGGTTGCGGTGCTCCCGTAACCTCAAGATCAGGGTTCTGCAGCAACAGCTCGCCATAGGTATCTGACATCCAGATGTTTTCGAGGTCTTTTGTGTTGGTGATGCGAACTATCCGCGGCGCCTCGGGCATACCTCCCCGCAGTGTGCGAAGTGCGGCGCTGAGCGCATCCATATCATTTTCGGTGATGACCGGGATTTTGGGAGAGAGCAGCGAATGGGCTGTAATTGCATTAGTGTAGGTGATCGCCAGATCAATTTTTTCAGCGCATGACCGAGTCGTGAAATCTGCAAGTCCGATGCCGATAGCATTCCCGTGGGTAGCCTTTGACAGCCCCCTGACTATAATTCGTTGAATGGGGGGCGCAGTGAAGCCGGGCAGTCCCCATGCAGATCGTCCTGTTACATTGGCGTCCAGACCGCCGCCACTGATGTCCTTACCTATTTCATCAACAATCAGAATGTCGATTTCGGGCATGAGAAGACGGCCCATGATACGCTTGGCTTCTCTGAGCAGTTCTCGTTCGCGCGGCAGAACCTCATCTGGCGGCAGAACTTCGATTGCCGCAAATTCACCATAACCATCTTCAATGATGCCGATTCCGCAAAGGATTGGAGCGCGTGAGAGGGTGAGAGCGGCGGCAACTGGCATTATGTCTGCAAATCGGTCAAAACCATGGTGATGGGTCGCTACCGCACCCTTGTGTTTACCCAGGCCGATTACGAGCATTTTGACGATTCCGCTTTCATAGTCGGCTTTGAATACCGGATGGACTTTAATGCGGTTGCATACAACTATGCCGTCCGCCTCAAAGGCCAGCTTGTCACAGAAGACGTCTACCCCGTGTTCAGTGGTCCCCAGAGGGACAACGTCCATTGACGAATGGATTGGCGCACCAACACTTGTCTCGGTGATGCCAAGAGTATTAAGAACGTGGATCTGCCCCTCGGCTGTGGCTCCGCCATGGCTGCCCATGGCTGGCACGACAAAAGGTTCGGCACCCAGGGTTATCAAAACACTCACAGTGGCTCTCAGGACATCGACGATGCCTTTAATTCCGCGACTTCCTGCTGCAAGCGCGATTTTCTTCCCTTTGAGAGCAGAAGTGTCAATGCCGGCGAATCCCTCAGTAACGGCGGTTTCTACATCGATCGTCTTATTGGTTGGAAAATGTTGTCTGACAGGCACCATGGCCGGCAGGATCAGCTTCTGGCCGTCACTCAATGTCGGTTTCACACTGGAAAACGAAAGAGACATCAGACGGACTCCTTTTTCCGGTTTTCACGCCAGTTTTGATACAATGGCAAGGCTGTAAATATCACAGCACATGCCAGAAAAGCAAGGCTGATGGGGCGGGTGAAAAAGACTGTCCAATCGCCATTGAACATGATAATACCTTTGCGGAACTCCGACTCCGCAACGTCACCGAGGATCATGCCAAGTACTACGGGGGCAGTGCCATAACCGTAACGGTTGAGGAAGTAACCGAGGACACCGAATATCAATAACAGGTATACGTCGAAAAGATTACCGGAGACCCCAAAGGAGCCGATGACACAGAATAGAAGGATAATTGGTATCAGGAGGCTGCGCGGTATCTCCAGCACCTTGACGAACAGACGTATACCGAAAAACTGGAAGAGCATCATAAAAATGTTCGCAATGAACAATGCAATGAAAATACCATAAACGATGTCAGCCTGTTCGCTGAAAAGCAGTGGCCCCGGCCGCAGGCCCTGTATCATTAACCCACCCATAAGCACGGCTGCTGCGGCCTCCCCCGGTACCCCGAGTGTAATCATTGGAATGATGGCCCCGCCGGTCATGGCGTTGTTCGAAGTTTCAGAAGCGATAACGCCTTCATCGTGGCCGGTGCCGAATTTTTCCGGTGTTTTGGAGAACCTGCGAGCTTGATCGTAGGCGACAAATGATGCAACGCTGCCGCCGGCGCCGGGGATGGCACCTACCGTCGTACCTATTATACAGCTCAGAATTACCGTTTTCCAGCGCTTGAACACAGTTGAAAAGCGCAGGTGGACACTGCTGAACTGCTTTTGAATATGGGCACTCTTGCTTTTAAGCGTTTCCTCAGCGTTAGTCAAAGCCTGGCCGACGGCGAACAGACCTATCAGGGCTGGCAGGAATGCGACGCCTGATAGCAGCGACATTTCTCCGAACGTATAGCGCGCAGAACCAGTGGTCGGGTCTAATCCGACGAGTGAGACGAATACCCCGATCAGTCCGGCGACAATACCTTTGGCCAGGGATTTACCAGAAACAGATGCGATGATGGTTAGTCCGAAAACGGCGAGTGAAAAATACTCCGCGGCACCAAATTTCAGGGCAAACTCGGCGATCGGCGGAGCAGCGAGCATGAGAACGATGGAGCTGAATATCCCGCCTACGAACGAAGCAACGATCGCTATGCCAAGGGCGCGCCCCGCCTGTCCCTTCATCGCCATGGGGTAGGCGTCAAGGGTGGTTGCGACGGAAGAAGGTGTTCCTGGAATATTGAGCAGTGTTGCAGAGATGGATCCACCAGATACTGCGCCGCAATAGGTGCCGAGCAGCATACCGAAACCCATCACGGGTGGCATGTCATACGTGAGCGGCAGGAGTACTGCGATGCCCATCGCTGCGGTTAACCCCGGCAGAGCACCGAAAATGATGCCAAGAATGGTGCCGGATGCAATAGCGGCAATAACCTTGAACTGGAATACCAATCCCAAGGCGTCGGCATAATGAGTGAAATCAATCATGTGTCACGTCCGGTTGGAAGGAAGTTATGGTAGGGCCAGCTTGAAGACCGTGTTGAACAGAAAGAACAATCCGGTCGTGACAGCCGAGAAAAAGATCACGGAAAATGCCATCCCTTTGAGAGGTGAAGGGCGCCCTGTTTCGGAAAACACGAGGAGCTGATGTACCAGAACCAGGAAAAGGATACTGGAAAACACAAAACCGGCAGCATCCATGATAAGGATGTAAAGGAACAGGAGCAGAAGGATACCGACGAAGAGCACAAACCGTTTTTTAAAGTTTATGCCGTCATCTTCTATACCGCTGTCAGTGATCACGCTTTTAACAAAAATGAAAGCGGTTAACATTTGGATGAAAACGCAAACCCAGAAGGGGAAGAACGCTGCCCCGACATCCGAAGGGCCACCGCTTGGATTATTCATGACAGTGCTGTGGTAGGTGCCAAACGAAAAAATTCCAAACAACGCCAAAGCAAATAGAGACTCGCCTTTTACACGCATTACTTGACTCCAGGGAATGAGAGCGGTCGGGTCCACGTGGAACCCGACCAATGTCATTTAACAGCTGTTATTTTTGCTTTGCTTTGAGACGATGGGCTGTTGTGATGAACAGATCAGACATCTCTTTGATAAAGGCATCAAGTTCAGCACCATAAGCCGGCGCAACTGTACCACCCATCCGTTCGGTGATAAACGTCTGGAAGTCGGGGTCAGCGGTAACCTTTTTGAGAGCATCTTCCCATTTCGCTTTTACCTCATCGGAGACACCTTTAGGCATTGAAATGCCGCGCCATTGGGAGACTACCCATTCATGTCCAAGCTCCTGCATTGTGGGTACGTCGGGGTAGAGGTTTGAGCGCTTCGGTCCCATGGTTGCAAGCACTCGTAACTTCCCGGCATCCACGCCAGCCTTGGTTTCAGCAGGGTGGTGGGTGTTTGCGTCAATGTGACCGCCCATGGTCGCCGCAACGGTCTTAGAACCGCCCTTATAAGGCACAAATTGGAACTCAAGTCCGAATTGATCAGCAAATGCGGCAGCAACGATGTGTGTCGAGGATCCGAAACCGGAGAAACCCATTTTGATCTTGCCCGGATTTGCTTTTGCGAAGGCGACGAATTCATCCAGGGTCTTCCATGGGGAGTCTGCGCGAACGGTGATAGAATAATCTTCAGTGATTATACGTGCGATCGTATCAAAATCCTCGTGCTTCCAGGGGACATTGCCAAGGCCCTCAAGACCAAATACAGCGTTACTTGGCAGGGTGACTGTGTAACCATCAGCTTTTGATGAGAATAGTGCCTGTGACATACCCACAGCTCCGCCGCCGCCGGTAATGTTTTTTGGCACAATCGTAGCGCCCATGGCCTTCTCAAGGAAGGGCTGCATGCCGCGCACGAGCGTGTCCGAGCTGCCGCCAGCTGAATACGGCACAACAAAGGTTATGGGTTTTTCCGGATAACTCCCTGCCGATGCGGAAAATGAGAGACCGGCAATGGCAATACCGGCAACTAATGTAGCGACAAATTTTTTCATGAGTCCATTCCTCCTGAGATTCTAAAACCGTTTAGCAAAACACAAATAAAACCCTTGAAAACCGGCACGGTTAACCGTGCCGCAGAATCGATCGAGGGCTACGACGGTCGATCCCGTAAACAGATATAAAAGAACACCTACAGCAAATCGTATAGAGCAGATTTTTTGTTTTTTGTCGTGCTTAAGTAACATTTGAATGCAATGAATCGGACAAATGTTAGCGCTATCATTGTTGTTTGTCAAATGTTTTTTCCAAGTGACGAGGTCAACAGTTATTCCTCCCTTATATACATCGAAGGCTGAAAGAATTGAGGATTTTACTGCAGGGTCATTGCCTTTTCGGGACACATTTCCTGACAGCAAAAACAAGTTATACAGATTTCAGCGTCCACTACTGGAAAGGTTTTTTCCATTGTGAGAGCAGAAACTGGGCAATGATCTACGCAGACGCCACACGCCGTGCACAGTTCTGAGTCCGCTTTGGGCCTGAGCTCAGCTCTGGTCCGCAGAAATTCTCGATTTGCCGGGTTGCCGGTTGTAGCTTCAGCACCTAAGGGTGGAGGCAGCTTGAAATCAGGTATGACTTGCATTTCTCCATCAATTTTCACGGTTTGATCCTCAAAATCTCCAAGCCCCATGGCTTTTGCTGTCTGAAGAAAACGCAGGCTGGCAGGATCAATTCCCATCATTCTGGCAACGACTCCATCCAGTGCAACACCATTATCGGCAGCCAGGATGAGGCCGATCTCCCTCAAGTCAGGGGAGGCAGGGCCACTGCCTTCCATGCCCACTATCGCATCCATTATAAATAGATCGGGAACACGCAACCGGAAGACCTCCACAATCACATCATGGAAACGATCTGGGGTGCCTGCCAGCTGATGCAGCTTCGCTTTCTGCGCGCCAGGCAGGATGCCATAACTGTTTTTAATGGCTCCTGTCATAACGGTAAGGCCATGGGTCTTGAACTTGGGCAGGCTGATAACGATATCCGCGTCCATTATATCTCTGGAAACTCCTGCTGTAGGCATGAAGTCGGGGTTAAAGGTACAGATTTGTGTCGTGTTGCCGATGTTTTTGTAATAACCCTTTGCTGCATCCATTAATCCGGATTTCTTAAAGCTGTTCTCGTTGTCGCCATAGCTGAAAATACCCGAATTGTCGCCCACCACGATCTCAGATGGAGACATTTCCTCTACTTTTTCAATAACAGCCAGCAATAAGGAAGGGTGTGTCACAATATGGTCTTCTGCTGTTGAAGCCCGGAGCACATTGGGTTTAATCAAGACTTTTTTCCCCACTAAGTCTTGAGGAAAAAGCTCGAAGGCTCTGTCAACTGCTTTTCTGCAAGTATAGTAAGATGCCTGGTGTATCATGACATTATGCATATCTTCTCCTTATGGTTATTGAGTATATAGAATGTCATTACTAGCTTACAAATGATTAATGAAACTTTTCAGGTCAATCGACTAACACCGGTTAACGGTAAAATTCCTGGACTCTTTTCAGTATCAGCTTGATGGGTATAAGTACCTTGGTGGTATATGTAATCGTATAATTTCAAAAGACATTCCTCGGTTACACGGTTTTTATTTTAAATGACTGCGCCAGGTCTCTGCTTGCTTTTTTCAAAAGACCAGTATCAGCACCAACCCCTACAAAGTTAAACCCCATATCGACAAAATTGCGGGCATCTGTGCTATTTCCGGCAAGTATTCCCACCGGGGCGTCAATCTTGCGACAGAGTTCCACTACCTCCTGGAATTTTTTCTGTACAGCCGGGTATCCCGAATTAGCGAGATGGCCCATGCTTGCAGAAAGATCGCTCGGACCTATGAAAATACCATCAATACCGTCCACTTCGAAAATAGCCTCAATATTACTTACAGCCTCCAGAGTTTCTATCTGTACAACGAGGCCGATATGGTCATCAATCTTGTGCCAGTAATTTTCTGTGTAGCCATAGCAACTCCCCCTGGCGCCAACAGATACACCTCTTATGCCTCTTGGTGGGTAACGCACTGCACTCACAGCATTTTTAGCTTCTTCCGCATTTTGTACAAAAGGCACGATGAAATTATGGAATCCGATGTCTAATAGCCGCTTAAGTTCAATTGGATCGTTCCAGACAGGTCTCACCAGCGGAGTAGTATCACTCCCCTTCATTGCCTGCAACTGGGAAACAAGAGTTGCGATATCGTTGGGTGCATGCTCGGTATCGAAAAGGATCCAGTCAAATCCGGCATATGACAGGATTTCGGTGACAATATTACTTGCAAGACTGCTCCATAAACCAATTTGAGTCTCTTTAGTTTTCAGCCGTTCTTTAAATCTGTTATTAAAAGCTTCTTCTGTGTTAGGTATGTTCATTTAGTTACTCCTTTGGTCTTACCATGAAGTAGAAAAATAGCGGTCAGCGCCAGAAAGTGATCCGATGTTTTTCCGAATTTTTTCTAACACCCCACAAGGGGGTATAAGTACCTTTGTGATATATCTAACACCGGTAAACGGTAAAAAATCATGCACTCTTTTCAGTACTCGCTCGGAGTCTATCGCTTACCTGAGGGGTATAAGTGCCTTGGTGAGTACTTTAAGTTCCTAATTTCAATGCACTCTCCAGATTTCTTGTTTTTTATTGCAGTGTTTCTGGAGTAAGGTACTAAATAGTCCGAAGGTCATTCCCGGTGCATCATAATTGCTTCATAAAACGAGTCTGAGTTGACCCTATTTGATGTTATCAATGCTGTCAATACATATTATCAATATTTTCTGGGCGAGGTGCTGGTATGAGGGTGTTGTGGCCCCTGTCTACTTTCGATACCCTTGATATTGACGAATAAGTTTATATTAAATCAGTATTTTAGGTGGCATTTGTATAATTACCAAAGTGCTGTTGCCGGATTTAAACAATCTGGTTCGTCTCTCAAGAGAAATGGTATGATGAATCTGTGGTTGACCTTAATATCTCCTCATGGCAATATGTATTAAATAGGTTGAATATTACACACATTCAATGAAAATCAGGGGAATGATGAATAAAGTTAATCCGGAGAATGGGCAGCGTAAGACCACCCTGGCGGAAAAAGTGATCGCTGATTTGCGCCGCGATATTGAAGACGGCTCTCTTAAGCCCGGAATGATGCTGCCGACGGAGCCAATGCTGACCAGAAAATTCGGAGTCAGCCGGACAGTGATTCGTGAGGCAATTGCAGCACTGAAGGCGGAAGGTTTGCTTAATCCCCGGCAAGGCGCCGGAGTGTTTGTTCTAGCGCCCTTCACCAGACCTGACGGGGCAATTTTTAAAGTTGATAATGCTCAGATTTCCGATATTCTTGAAATTTTAGAACTGCGTATGGCCGTTGAGATTGAGGCTGCGAGCCTGGCCTGTGCACGTTGTTCGATGGCGCATCAGGCAAAAATTTATGAAGCTTTACAGAAAATGATTGTTCAGGTTGAAAAGGGAGACTCGGCCGTAAAAGTGGATTACGAATTCCATCTCGCCATTGCTGAAGCTACAAATAATCGAAAGTATAGTGAGTTTTTGGGATTTCTTGGTGAAAAAACCATTCCGCGCGCCCAATTTCGACATAAATTGGTCGTGGCCGAGGATCAGGCAACTTATATGACCAAAATTCTGGACGAGCATCATCGTATCTACGAGTCCATTGCCCTGCGGGATGCGAAGAAGGCAAGACAGGCTATGCGTAATCATCTCATTCGAGCCCAGGCCAGTTACCAAAATCTGCTGCTGAACTTTTCAACTCAAGGTTGACAAATTTCTTAGTAGCTACATTATAGTTGTTGGCGCTGATTTAAATCAAATTGCGGGCGCTCTTAAAAATCCAGCTAAAACGATCACCTCGACCACCGTTATAGCCGGTGTTTTTTTTATGAAGATACAATATATCCTTTAATTTTTCAGTACTGCAGGGATTCAGGCCGGGCACCAAAAAATTGAGAGGGAGATTCATGAGCAAAGTCGTTTTCCTGTACTCTGGTGAAGGAACAAAAAACAGAGAGAGCAGCCTTGGGCTGATAAAGACGTCATCATACTGGGAAAAAATAGATGACATTGTCAAATTGAAGCTTTCTCTTTCTTTGGAAAAACTCTGGCAGGAGGAAAAAGGCAGCCACAGATGCCCCAACAGCCCGTTACTGACAGTTGCTGCCGGAATATGTCTTGGTGATATTTGGGGCCGCTGGGGATATAAGCCGGATGTTGTCATCGGACACAGCGTCGGTGAACTGACTGCTGCCTTTCAGGCGGGATTATACTCACTTGAGGAGATTTTACTGCTGAGTTATGAAATTGGCAGGGTCGCAGAGAACATTGGTGGTACGATGTTTCATGGTGTACTGACAGAGGAACAGGTTGCTCAATTCGAATTTACCATCTCATCATTTAACTTCACGCATAAATCCAGGAAACACGTAACCGTAAGCTGCACTGATGCTGAGACTCAGAAATTCGTCCAGCAGTACCCCGATTTTCTTAAGATGAAGCCCCCCCATCCCTGGCATCATAAAAACTATGGGGAATACGTAAGGGATCTCCCTTCTTTTCCGTCTGCTGCAGGTTCCGACGTATGTTTTGTCTCCGGTGTTAGTTCACAGGTTGAAAATAATCTTCAGGAAGAACACTGGCGGAAGTGGCTTACAAGGCCTATTGATTTTATTTCTTCAATGGCAGCTATACAGGAACAATTTCCTCAGGACCATCTGCAGATTGTTGAAATTGGTTTTCATCCTGTCCTTGAACAATGTTGTAAGGTGTTCAAGTCCCACCAGTACGCCTCTTCCATGTATCGAGGCGAAGACGATAAAAGCTGGATCCTTTTTCAACGGAAAAAACTGAGTCAGGCTCCCTTTGTTTCCCGATTGACAGAGGAAATTGAACAATTCCAACCTGGTCTTGACTTTAATACTGCTCTCGCCTACCAGGGATTTAGCTCCTTGAAATTTGTTGAATTCGCGCAAATCATCGAGCCATATTTCCCCGGCCTGGCTCCCCAGGATTTTTATCGATATAAATCTATTCAGGAACTGATCGATCGATTTGGCGCAGGATCACCGAAAACATCTACCAAAAAATATCATGGGCAGAAGAATGAAGTCGTAATTTCCGGTATGAGCTGTAAATTTCCATCATCTGCAGCAAGCCCGGTTCAGTTTTGGGACATGTTGAAAAGCAGAGAAGACCAGGTTCGTGCAGAATCAGGGCGTGGAGATTATGTGGCAGGATTTCTCGGACCCGAGACCGCAAGGTTTGATCACAAATATTTTAACATTTCAGAGGTCGAAGCGCAGACAATGGACCCACAGCAGATTCTTGCTCTGGAACTGACCGAACTCCTGTTCAGAGATGCAGGTCTTGATCCCAAAACGTTAAACAGGAAACGTATTGGCGTATATATCGGCGTCTGGAATGAAGAGTTTAAAGGAAGCAGGGAGTCAGTCTACTACCCTACCGGAACCAACCCCAGTATCATCGCCTCCAGAATCAGTTACCATTACGATCTCCGGGGTCCCAGTTGGGTAGCAAACACAGCCTGCTCATCATCGCTGCTGGCTCTCCACTATGCCTGCAAAGACATTGAAGCAGGTCGGGTGGATTATGCTATCGCCGGTGGTGTTAATATGCTGCTTGGCAATACATTTACTCACAGCATGAGGGATTCCGGCTTTTTATCGGACGATGGCCGCTGTAAGACCTTCGATGATTCGGCGAAAGGTTATGTTCGGGCTGAAGGCGGCGGCCTGGTACTTCTCGTCAACAAGCAGCTTGCTCAGGATTACTATGC
The DNA here is from genome assembly GCA_964196355.1 of uncultured Myxococcota bacterium. Taxonomy (GTDB): domain Bacteria; phylum Desulfobacterota; class Desulfobulbia; order Desulfobulbales; family Desulfocapsaceae; genus Desulfomarina. The sequence continues at coordinate 43,154 of CAXMTO010000420.1, read as the reverse complement.
TGAAATTCTGGGATCATCGGTCAATCAGAACGGAGGACTCCCCCAGGTGATTACAGCACCGCACCCTGAGGCACAGGAAGAGCTGATAGTGGACGCCTGTCAGGATGCCGAAATTGCACCGCAGGATATAACGTATGTGGAGTGCCATGGAACCGGCACCAAAATTGGTGATCCCATAGAGATTTCTGCAATCCAGAACACTATTGCCAAAAACAGAGACTCAACCTGTTATATCGGCTCTGTAAAATCGAATATGGGGCATCTGGAATCAGCCGCTGGTATTGCCGGCCTGCTCAAGTCTGTTATTGCTCTAAATAAGGGCCTGATCCCCGGTAATCTTCATTTTGATAAGCCGAACCAGTTTATTGACTTTGATTCCTACCACTTGCAGGTAGTCAGCGAAGAAACCCCAATTGACCGCGAGGCACTTGTGGGCATCAGCAGTTTTGGTTTTGGCGGAGCCAACGCCCATGTGATCATCAAAGGGGCTGGAGATGGTGTTCGCAAACCCCTGCAAGATCTTAAATCACCATTTGATATTGAACGGGCGACCCCCATCACCGCATACTTTCAGCTTGATCAGGGTCTCTCTGTCTCGGAGCCGGAGGAAACTCATATACCAGGTACTAAGGATGTAAGAGCTGTTATTGAACAAGTGTTTTTTGATCTGACCGGTATTAAAGAAATTGATCCGGATGTCGATCTTACAGACCAGGGTCTTGATTCTCTCAGTGCCACTGAGTTTGTCACTATCCTGGAAAATAAACTCAGTGTCGAATTTGATACAGACCTGCTCTTTGATAATCCATTTATCGATCAGTTGGTAGAATCCCTGCAGGAGAGATTACCTGATAATCCGGAACCGGATTCAGCCGGAGACAATCTGGACAGGGAGACAATCGCCAAGATGGTGGCAGGGATGTTCCACCAGTTGACCAATATCGAAGAGATTGACCCGGATATTGAGCTCACAGATCAGGGGCTTGATTCTCTCAGTGGAACCCAGTTGATTTCACAGCTGGAGACAGATCTTAAAATTGAAATCGACACCGACGTGTTATTCGAATATCCGCTCTATGACCAGTTTGTCGATGCAATCTATACATCTATAAAGGGCTGACCTGAGCAATCATATACTCTGGCTGGCAAGTAAAGCTCCTTCAGCCAGTGAACCTAATTTTAACCAGGCAACTTCTCCTGAGACACTGGTGGCCGAAGCAGTGGAGGCAAACCCGCAGTCGGTTGATCCGATAACACGCTCAGCACCAAGCACATTGACAAAATTAATCAATCTTCTGGCTACGAGTCTTGGGTGCTCTACAGTATTTGAAGTGGTGTCAATAACCCCCGGCATGAGAACCTTATCCTCGGGAAACGGCAGCTCTCTAAAAAGCTCCCATTCATGCGCATGCCGGTGATTACAGGATTCAAGTGAAATATAGGTAGGTTTGAGGCGGGTAATATACGGGTATATTGTTTCAAGCTCAATATCGCAATGATGGGTTCCCGGGTAATTTCCCCAGCAGATATGAGCCCGGCATTTGTCCGGTTCAACATGTTCAAGGGCTTTGTTGAGGACGTCGATGTTGCTGGTAACAAGATCGAGGAATTGACCATCATCAAGATGTTTATACCTTGTATGCCTGCCCATGGCCAGATCGGGGCAGTCGATTTGCACGTTGATGCCATAGCTGCTGATTATATCGTATTCCTTTTGCAGTATGTCACCGAGTTTGCTCAGGTATGACTGGTAGTCGGGGTAGAATTGATTTTCTAGAAATAAGGCGACAGTACCCGGCGAAGGCGCGGTGAAAAAGAGTTCGGCATCACTTTCAGGATATTTCTGCCGGAGGCTGTCAAATGCTTCCATCATCATCTCGATCTCCTCGCGCAATGTCTTTTCACCGTTATACCCAAGATCAGCGGAACAGGCGGGCAGTTTGATAGGTGCTTTCGGATTAAGGGTAATGAGACCGTTTCTGCCGCCAAATCTTCGGGAATATTCAGGAAGTTCCTCAAGGTCTCTGGGCAGGGGGGCAACACAGCTGCTGTTGAATCCAGTGATTCTCTGAATTGTTGCGTTAATATAATCCGTTCTGGGCACTTCACCGTTGTTGATATATGATAAGCCCAAAGAGAGCTGTCGATCCAGAAGTTCTGTCACATATTTCTTCAGGTTATCCGACGACACCTCCTGTTTTTTTAACTGTCTGGTGATCATCTCTGCAGGCCTGGGAAGGGAACCAACGTGAGTGGTTTTAATCATGGTAACGATTCCTTGGGTATTTTCTGATTCACGACATGGGAGAAGAATAAAAAAAGTTGCAGCTGTATTTCAAAACATGTGATCAGGTACTATAATGCATCATCAAAAGAAAGATACTACCTGGTTGAATGCAGAGAGCAATCAACAGATCAAGAAAATAAATGAGTGAAGGCACTTACAATATAATCCTCTATTTATAATAACTTACCAGAAGGTGAAACAGTGACCAAAATCATGATTCCTGCCCCAAAATTCAGAGTTGCCAATTTCAGTTCCCTGTCAATAAACGAAGAAAACGTGCTTTCCTTTGGTCATAACAGCAGTGTCGAGATCATTAAAACCCTCAGAAAACATGTCGATCTCCCATACGTCTATGTGGTTTCCGCCGGGCAGGAAAATCTTGTCATGGAGCTGCTTGCCGAGCTGAAAACTATTCGCTCAACCTGCTTCCCTTATGTACTGTTCGTGGTCGATGGAGACTATTCGACAATAGTAGAAGCAGACCTCGATATAATACATCTTGAATCTTCTGTTCCTGAGGATATCAGCGAAAGTATCGCTGATTATGCTGCCTCTACTTTTGTCTTCGATAAAAACAGATTAAATAACAATAATTCTGCACCGCTGCCACAGCAGGTGGATGTGCTGATCGTCGGCGGAGGAATTACGGGTCTTTATGCCGCGAATCGTCTGGCCGAACAGCAAATCTCCTTTTGCGTTATTGAAAAACGTGAAATCGCTGGAGGTATATGGTCCCAGTATGCAAACATCACATCGCGGGTAAATACCTCTGAGGGCGCTTACCGTGTGCTTGAGAAAAAAACGCGTAATAATCGGGATCACTCCAGTACGGCCGAAATCTTGGAAGACCTCCATCAGTTAGCCACAAATATTTCGGCATCACTCTTCACCGGGGTGGAGGCTGAAAAAATCAAGAAGGAGGGGAGTGAATATCAGACCAGAGTAACAAGAAATGGTGAGGGATCGACTATAATCAGTAAAGGTTTGATCCTCGCAGTTAATGATCGTGTCGGAAGCCCCCGAAAAATGACCTGGGAAAACCAGCACCTCTTTAAAGGGCGTTCCATTTCCGGGACCTCTGATGAATCTCTTGGCATTGACTGGCAGGGAAAAAAAGTTGTTATTGTGGGAATGGGAGCTTTTGCTATTGAAAATGCGAGAACAGCCTTGGAAAACGGGGCCAGTCATGTAAGCATTGTCTGCAGAAGACATGGCACTGTCTGCCCTAAGATAATTGATTACCTGAACTTTTCGACACCATATAACGATAAATTTGAGCATGATAGAAAGAGTAACATCCGAAACATGATGCTCTGGAAAAAACTTTACGATGGAAGTGGTGCGACTCAACCAGAGTGCTGGATGGGGAAAATCAAACACAGGGGGCATACAATAAGTGTTTCAGATATCTGGTTCATTGCCCATCATCTCAAAAAGTTAGAGACAATTACCGGAAGCATTACGGAAATGTACGATCATGGGGTGATTGTCAATCACGACCAGAAAGTTGAGGCCGACATCGTAGTCAATTGTATCGGATTTCACCGCAATTCTCCGGTTGTCAAAGAATTATGCGGTTATCGTGAGATGTTTAATAACAACTATATCGATAAAGATATGATGTATCTCGCCGATGCCTATATCGACGACGATGTGTTTAATTCCTTTTTTGGCTCAAGCGTTCTTGAAATGACCAAGTTTTATATGGATGTTTATATCTACTTCTTCAGTAACCCTGAGTTTGAAACTATGATTATCTCAGACGGTATTGAAAAGCTTTCCATCGAGGAGAGAAGTTGGTCGCACTATATTGCCGGTTCTGAAGCATTGATGGAAAATTATCCGCAATTCTATGAAGCGGCAAAAAAACAGATCACCCAGAGAACTGCTAATTTTCATGAATCACATGATCTCGAAACCTATGTCGCCCAGAACAGGCGGGAATGGTTTGAGACTCACACGCGCTTAAATGGTGGGGAACTGCCTGAAGCAGATTGCCTTCCCTATGTTTTTGACAAACTCATTGAAAAGAGGCAGCAATAAGAAAAGAGGTCGCTTGATATACTGAAAAGAGTGCAGGAATTTTTACCGTTAATCGGTGTTGGCTCTTCTCTCGGCTATCTTTTTGAAGATTTTTTGAAGAACCGGCAGTGTCTTGAGATCCTCTTCGGAAATTCGCCGTAGAACCACGTCACAGTTGGCTACGACATTGGCGCTTCTCTGGCCATTGTTGGAGAAATAGGCCATCTCTCCAAAAACATTTCCAGCAGCAAGAGTCGTGATTAATCCGTCTTTTTCATCAAGGATATCTACACTGCCATCATCGATAAAATAAATGCCATCTGGACTATCCTTGAACTGGATGATACGTTCACCTTTTTTCCGCCAGACCAATCTGAACTTTCTCTGCCACTCAGTGTCTACGACGAGCGTGTGATAGAACTCTTGATCCATGGCTTCAAAAAGTGCGCTTGACAGGTTAAGCAGACGGATTCCCAGCAGCGCCGGAACCTGCTCCCAGATTTTCATACCGACTTGTGTGAATTCTTTTTCGGGGCGGGGATAGTTTTGAATATATTCGAGGACACGTTCGGTTGGTGGGTCTTTTTTCCCAGTCATTTCGATAAAAAGATCCTGGGCCTTGAGGAGGTTTTGTCTGGCAAGTGGAAAATTTGGGAGAATATGTTTTTTGATATTGCCACAAAACAACTCCACCGCCTGATTTTTGGTCTCAATAAAATGCAGGAGTTTCGCTCTGTCCACATCTTCTGGACACTGGTGAATTCCCGGTTTGTAGACAGAAAAAAGATGTACAGGGTGGATGAGATTTTTCGGTGTGACCTTGCCGATGCTGGTTAGATATTTAGCATGTTCCGTTTGCCAGAGAGCCATTTCGCGATCCATTAAAACCCGAGTGCCGAAATGGCTGCAGAGTTCTTCCATGCGGCTGGCAACCGAGAAAGTGGCACCGAAACGCATAGTTTTCCCATCAAGGACCGCCTCGATAATATGACCGGCAAAGAGTCCTATTCGGGTTTGTGGAATGGTTCCTTTTTCCATGGCATAGACCATTTCAAGCGCCACAGTAAGGGCTCTCCCGCACACCTTATCCTTCGTTTCTCCCGGTTTGCTTTCAAAAATGGCGACGGCTCCGTCACCTGCCGAAGATTCAATTTGCTGCTCTTTTCCACAAATTGACTGGGTAATATTCTTCAGGTTCATGTGGTATTCAAGCATGAAGTTTTTGATCGCGGTCGGCCGCATATCTGTTGTCTTTCTGGAATAGCTGACCATATCACTGAGCAGGATGACGACTTCTTTCTCAACCTCGGGCGATTGGTTGAGCTGCGCTGCTTGAAGTGGAACTTTTGATTTCATAGGGTTTGTACCCGTTTATCCAGATTATCGGTGTTAACCCGCATTTCTCATCAGTCGAGGTAGGCGTGTAGGCGAGGATCGAGACAGTAAGCCATAATTGCTTATGTTTGCTGTCTCAGCGACGCGGCTTACGCGGCTGGATCGACTGACCTCTGGTGAACATTGTGTGAATTTGTCAAAGGCGTCTATACTTCAGGGTGCTCCAGGAATTCTACAATATAGGCTAATTGACACAATGTTCATGAGAAATGTGGGTTAGGAATGATATCATTTATATTATGGTATCGTGATAGCAACCAATGGTCAAAGAAAAGATACGCTGAAGTTCAATATTTTCGGATTGTTCTACTATATATCTCTGGTTTTGACACTTGCCAAATCCGACATGCAAAATCTCATCTGTTGACGGGAAATGATTTGCACAGGCTCAACACCTCTTCTTTTACTTTCTGCAATACTTCCTTTTGAGGTTGATTCACCATGGTCACATCCATGAGTTCAACAATCTGGTACATCTGGGATTTCGCCATTCCACGGGCTGAGACAGCGCCGCTTCCAATCCTGATACCACTAATTTTACCGGGGTTTTCAGCATCTCCTGGCACCACGTTTCGGTTGAGGATGATTCCCGCTGACTCCAGCCGGTTTTCTGCAGATTTACCGGTAATCTCCTTGGCAGTCAAATCGATCAGCACCTGGTGATTGTCAGTTCCGCCGGAAACAATGCGATAGCCTTTTTCCATAAAAGCGTGCGCCATGACCTTCGCATTTTCAATAGTCTTCTTCTGGATCGAGATAAATTTTGATTCCAATCCAAGCTTGAAGATCAGGGCTTTTGCTGCCAGGAGATTTACCGCAGTAGTCCCCTGGCTTCCCGGGAATACCGCCTGGTCAATTCTTTTTCCGTGGACCTCTTTGCACAGAATCACTCCTCCTCTGCCTCCCATCATGGTTTTGTAACAGGTGAAGGTTACAAAATCACTGTGAGGCACCGGGCTTGGGATCACCTTCGCTGCCACAAGGCCAGCCAGATGAGCCATATCTACCAGGAGAAAAGCTGATACTTCTCGGGCGATCTCGGACATTTTCTCATAATCAATCAGTCTAGGGTAGGAGCTGGCACCGGCAACAATCATTGCTGGTTTTATGGAGTGAGCTATTTCCCGGACCTGATCGTAGTCAATCAGTTCAGTTTCAGGGTTTACCCCGTAATGATGAAAATCAAAGCATTTACTGGTGATAGAGGCTTTATGTCCGTGTGAAAGATGTCCACCATGTGGCAGGCTCATGGAGAGTATTCTACCCCCAGCCTTGAGCACACTGAAATATACTGCCAGGTTGGCTGAGGTGCCGCTGTGGGGCTGGACATTGATATATTCTGCCCCAAAGAGTGTTTTTCCCCTCCCGATTGCCAGGTTTTCTACCTGGTCCACATGGGTGCAGCCGGCATGAAACCGTTTGCCTGGATACCCTTCAATAGTCTTGGTGTTGAGTACTGAGCCAATGACTTCAAGGATAGACTGAGGAGAATGATTTTCAGCGGCAATGAGGTTTAATGTATTTTCAAGCCTCTCTTCTTCTCTTCTGACAAGGAGAGCCAGCTCAGGGTCGTCATCGGTCAGGTATGACATCTGGAAATGCTCCTATTAGAATTTCACAATGAGTTTCAACAATTAAAACCCCACAAAGTGGTATGAGTACCATAGTGATATATCTAAGGTGGGCTCCGGCCACAATCCTAAAAATTAATTATCCCACCACAGAGAGTACAGAGGAAACAGAGATAGATTTTTTTCTCTGCGCTCTCTGTGTCCTCTGTGGTTTAAGTTTTTCTTGTTTTTCCTTCAGAAGTTCAGGAGTAAGGTACTAATCACTTAATCTCAGATTCCAGTTCTTTACGTAAGGTATACGCCAGGCTGGAGCTGTTCAGTTCAACGTTGGCATAAGTGAGCATTTCACCCTTTTTCACCGGTTTAATGATCCTGGCCTGGCCGGTGAGACCAAGTGGCAAAGCATTCTGGCCGACACTGTCTTGTGCGCGCATGAGCTTACCAAATACAGTATAACCGCCCTCGCCATCGAGGATGTCACCGGGATTGAGGTCCTTTTTAGCAGTAGCTGTGACATCAGCCAGGAATTCCTGGGCAGAGCCGGTTGCCTCATTACGAAGAACTGCTGAGGCGGCACTGATTCCCAGTTCGAGTCCGATAAAGTGGTATGGACGGTAGAGGGCAGAGTACATCCCGCTGGAGTCTGTTTTCATGCCATATTCCTGGAAACAGCGTTCTACATATGTGGTGGGAGCTTTAAAAACGACGTATACTCCCCACCTGAGATCTCTGGCAATAGGTGAGCCGTCACGTTTTTCACTGGCGATAACTTCCACCGTACCAGTATGTTCAAGGATTCCTCCATCACTCTTGGGCTTGAGGATGTCGGCAAGCTCATCAATATCCACCGCTGGGAACTGGAGTCCGCACTGTTGAGGCGTGAGACCCGAGCTGTTGGAGACAGCACACATTTCGATTGCAGATTTGCTGCCGTCAAGGAACGAGTTAAACATCTGTGGGTTGTAGTCACCCCCGGCAACTCGCTGCTCATCGAACCCGTAATACCCCCACACTGTATCCGGTGTAGAGAAATGGTATTCAGGTTGATATCTGGTACCCTTGCCAGTGCAGACGACTTCAAAACCAACTGTTTTGGCCCAGTCCAGCTGTTCGGCGATAAGTGCAGGCTGGTCGCCATAGGCCATGGTATACACAACACCCTGCCTTTGAGCCATCCTGGACAAGGCAGGACCCAGCAGGCAGTCGGCTTCGACATTGACCATGACCACATGTTTTCCCATTTTGATGGCATTGGCCGCATGCAGAGTGCCAACTTCCGGGTTGCCGGTGATTTCCATGATAACGTCGCAGTCGGCTTGAATCAGCTGCATGGAGTCGTTGGTGATGGCTACTTTACCAGCCCGTGCCGCATCGTTGATATCATCTGATTTATCGGCATACACAGAGGCATTGTCCTCCCAGCCAGTTCTCAGGAGTGATTGTTTAGCTCTTTGCGGATCGAGTTCTGCAATTCCTGTCACCTGCATACCTGGGGTAAGGCGGGCCTGGGAGAGAAACATCGAGCTGAATTTACCTGCACCTATGACACCAACTTTCACCGGGTTGTTTTCCTGGGCTCTTTTTTGCAGCATTGAATAGAAGTTCATGGCAAATCCTTAAGGTAGAAGTTCGGTTGTTTTTACATATGATATAAACAGGGTGTTAGCATAAAACTGATTTCCAGGCAAGATGCCGGTCCGCACAGGATAATCAGACGCCAAGGTATTGAGACTGTAACCCGGTATTGTCTCTTAACTCTGCGCTTGAGCCTGACCAGACGATTCTCCCTTTTTCCATAATGTAATGGCGTTCACCGATAGCAAGAAGTGCATCAATATTCTTATCAATGATGAGAATGGCTAACCCCTTTTCTTTCAGAATTGTCAAACCTCTCCAGATCTCTTTGCGGATAAGTGGCGCCAGCCCTTCAGTCGCCTCATCGAGGATCAGTAATTTGGGGTTTATCATAAGCGCTCTGCCTATTGCAAGCATCTGCTGCTCACCGCCGGAAAGCTGATTGCCATAATGCGAAAGTCTTTCCCCAAGGCGAGGGAAAATTGTCAGGATGTGCTCAAGGCTGTACGGGGATGCGGCGTTTGTCCAATTGGCAGCAGTTGCCAGAAGGTTCTCGTTGACGGTAAGATTTGGGAAAATCTGTCTCCCCTCCGGTACCAGGCCGATTCCAAGACGTGCGATCTGATAACTTTGCAGGTTTTGTATTTCTTTGCCTGCAAAGAAAATGTTACCCTTTCTCACCGGGGTCAAACCAAGGATAGAGCGGATAGTTGTACTTTTTCCCATGCCGTTGCGGCCAAGAAGTGTCACTACTTCCGACTTTTGTATTTCAAGGGACACCCCGAACAATGCCTGGCTTTGGCCATAATAGGTTTCAATGTTCTCTATCTTCAGCATTAGTACCTTACTCTTAAATTTCTTGTTTTTTGTGGCAGAAAATTAATATTCATTTTTGAAAGCATAATGCTAGAAACACCTTCAAGGTACTTATACCCATCAAGCTGGTACTGAAAAGAGTGCAGGGATTTTTACCGTTAACCGGTGTTAGTACCTTACTCCTGAACTTCTGTAATAAAAACAAGAAACCGCGGAATGTCTCGTGAAATTAAATCGTTAGATATATCACCATGGTACTTATACCCCCTTGTGGGGTGTTAGTATCAGTCTCCCAGATAAACGGACCGCACAAGACTGTCTGTCTTTATTTCGTCGGGAGTTCCAGTTGCAATGTTTTCACCATAAACCAGCACTGTAACACGATCCGCGAGAGAGAAAACGACATCCATGTCATGTTCAACAAGAAGTATGGTTATTTCGCCTTTCAGACTTTTAATGAGTTTGGAGAGTTCAACGGTGCCGCCAGGCCCCATTCCTGCCATTGGTTCATCAAGTATGAGGAGTCCCGGATGTCTGGTGAGCGTCATTCCTACTTCCAGTTGTCTTTTTTCTCCATGTGAAAGGTGACTTGCCGGCAAGTGCGCACGATCTGTAAGGTCGACGTGTTCAAGGGCTGCTGTCAAACCCTTTTTTACCGGGGCAGAGTTGAGGGCTTTTTGCCAAAATCTGAAGTTATGCCCGCTATGGGTACAGATTGCCAGCGCCAGGTTCTCGGCAACTGTGAGATTTTCGAAAATATGGGTTATCTGAAATGAGCGGGCGATTCCCAATTTTGCCCGATGATGAGGCTTTAAATGAGTTATCTCACGGTCATTATAAAAAATTGAACCGGAATCAGAAGCAATGTCACCTGTCAACTGATTTACAGTAGTGGTTTTTCCAGCGCCATTGGGGCCGATCAGGGCGTGAATAGTACCTCGTTCAATATCAAAACTCAGATTCTTTGTTGCCTCAACGGCACCGAACCTTTTTCTCAGGTTTTTTACCTGCAGGAGTGTATCAGTCATCATTTTTCCCCTTACCCGCTAACGCACCGAAAAGGCCTCTTTTGGCGAAAATGACGACAAGGACAAGGAATGGTCCCATGTAGACCATCCAGTGCTCGGTATAAATGGCCAGTGTTTCTTCCATCAGGAGGAAAACTGCAGCACCCAGTACAGGGCCATAAAGGGTGCCAATTCCACCAAGAAGCACCATGACCATAAGCTCACCGGAGAGCGTCCAGTGCATGAGTCCCGGACTCACATATTCTGTTTGATTCGCAAGAAGTGCTCCGGCAAGGCCGCCTCCTGCACCTGCTATTACAAAACACGCAAGTTTGTATTTATAGGAATGAATGCCCAGGGCATTGATGCGGCGATCATTATTGCTTGCACCGCGAATGATCAGGCCAAATCTCGATTTGACGAGCCTTGAGCTCATAAATAAAAAGCCAAAGAGGAGTACGAGGCAGAGATAATAAAAGTGCATGTCGTTGCTCAGATCTATACCGGGGAGAGTGTTCCTGGAGTAGAGTGAGATCCCATCATCTCCTCCGTATTTTTCAAGAGAAACAAAGACATAATAGATCATCTGGGCAAAGGCCAGGGTAATCATGATAAAGTGCATTCCTGTAGTACGCAGGCTTAACGCTCCTATCACGAGAGCACAAAGCGCTGAAATGAGCACTGCGAGTGGCAGGGCAATAAGCCCGTTTTCGCTGCCTTCAATTAAAAACGGTGAGGCTAACAGGGGAGTCGCTTCGAAAGCGTGGAAGTGTAAAATGCCGACGACGTAGGCGCCTATACCGATAAATGCGGCATGACCAAGGCTTGTCATTCCACCGTAACCCAGGAGCAGATTGAGGCTGGCAGCTCCAATGGCATAAATCAGGATGCGACTGAACAGAGAAATATAATAGGTTTGGCCGAAAAACTGCGCGCCAATTGGCAGAGTGAGTAGAAACAGAACCCCGATGGTGATTACTGCGTTTCTTCTACTGACCGGATTCATTAGGCGTGTGCGGGAAAGAGGCCGCGCGGCTTCCATAAAAGGATAGCGGCCATAAGAACATAGATCGCAATGGATGCAATGGAGGCTGCAATATTGCCGGCGGTGGTGCTACCGGAGAGCATTTGGAAAATGGTGGGAAGAAAGGCCCTGCCGAGCGTGTCAACAAGGCCAACCAGTAGCGCGCCCACAACTGCGCCTCGTATTGAGCCAATGCCACCAATGACAATGACAACAAAAGTGAGGATTAAAATCGATTCCCCCATGCCTGATTCAACGGCAAGAATCGGTCCCGCCATTACTCCGGCGAGCCCTGCCAGCAGAGTTCCAAGGCCGAACACCAGGGTGTAGAGCATTTTAATATTAACGCCCAGGGCTCCGACAATTTCCCGGTTTGATGCTCCGGCACGTATTTTCATTCCAAGGCGTGTTTTGGAAAACAGCAGCCAGAGCAATAGGGCCACTGTCAGACCAACGACAATGACAGAGAGGCGATATGCAGGGTAAAGGAGCCCAGGGAGAATCTCAATATGGCCGGATAACCACGGGGGTACGTCCATAAAAAGTGGCTGACGTCCCCAGATAATTCGTATTATTTCATTAAAAAACATGATCAGGCCGAATGTTGCCAGCACCTGATCAAGATGCTCTCTGTCGTATAAGTGCCTGAGGACAAAAAACTCAACTATCATACCCACTATGGCAACTGCCGGCAGGGCGACAATAATACCAAGTAGAAACGACCCTGATTGTGCTGCGACCGTGGCACCAATATATGCCCCGATCATATAAAATGATCCGTGAGCCAGATTGATAACCCGCATGATACCAAAGACAAGCGTCAGGCCTGCAGACATCAGAAAGAGCGTGATTCCCAGCTGCAGGCCGTTGAGGATCTGTTCTAATATTAAAAGCATCTGGACTGATTTGCACTAGTCATGAACAGGTGTTACATGCTGCACTGCTCGGCATAAGCATCAACGTGGTTACTGAAAACTTTTTTAATAGTTTTGTTGGTAAAACCGGATTCTGTTTTTACCACTTCTCTTATGTAGAGATCCTGGACAGGGTGCTGGTTTTTTCCAAAAGAAAAGTTACCACGCACCGAGTCGAATTCAGCTTTTTTAAGGGCTGATTTGAAGGCGGTTAAGTCAGTGACATTTCCTCCGACAGCTTTCAGCGCGGAGCCAATCAGACGCGCAGTGTCATATCCCTGGCTTGCATATAACGTCGGCATGCGATTGTAGGTTTTCTTATAGGCTGCAACAAACTGGACATTTGCTGCATTGTCAAGATCGTGAGTCCACTGTGATCCGTTTTTTACACCAAGTGCTGCCGGACCGACTGCTTTGAGGATACGTTCGTCAAAAGAGAAAGCGGGGCCGTAAACCGGAATGGAGTCTGTGAGTCCTGCCTGGGAAAACTGTTTAAGGAAATTGATACCCATGCCGCCCGGTAAAAAGAAAAAGACTGCATCCGGTTTTGCTGCACGTATAGCTGCAATTTCCGCCGCATAATCGGACTGACCAAGTTTGGTGTAGACTTCCCCTGTGATTTTACCTTTATAAAAACGTTTAAAACCAGCCAGATGGTCTTTTCCTGCTGGATAGTTGGGGGCGATCAGGTATACATTTTTATGTCCTGTCTCTGTAACATACTGACCGACAACCTCGTCAAGATTGTCGTTTTGGTAGGAGACACTGAAATAATTTGAATTACATCCTTTTCCTGCCAGTTTCGAGGGTGCTGCGTTAGGACTTAAATAGACAACATCCTGCCTCACTACCTTAGGCACAACAGCCATGGCGACGTTGGAAAAGACGATACCTGTCATTATTTTTACGCCATTTTTTTTGATATATCTTTCGGCGATCTGTTTGCCCTTCCCAGGTTTTCGCCCATCGTCATCGACCATGAGCTCGACGGCAACGCCACCAAGCTTGCCACCCTCCTGTTCCATAGCGAGCTTGAAACCGTCGCGAATATCTTCGCCAAGGTAGCCGGCTTTGGTGGATAATGTTGTTACCATGCCTATCTTGACCGGATCTGCTCCGTGTGCTTGGCTCACCAGAAACAGACTCAGTGCTGTTAGTACTGCAAAAACACGTTTCATTTTCTCTCCTTATTGATTGTTTAGATTTTTCTCAGTTGTTTCTAGATGTTAGTCACTGAAGAGAATGGAACATTACGGTGAAAAAATGTCCAGAACATTGACAGGTTGATCCATCTGTAAGTGGAAGATAGAAAACCATGGTTAAAGTTGCAAGGAAATAGTGTGGTTTCGACCGCAATGGCAGAAGGGTGGGGGAGGATTATCCCTGTCACTCTCTCGAATGTCAAATTCAGGTATAAAGCCAGAGGAAAAACAGAGGGACGATAAAGCCGATGGTCGTCAGCCATGCACCCCTCCCGGTAATGCCCTTTTTCCCTCTCAGCACAAAGAGTCCGGTGATTGCGAGCAAACCAAGCGCTACAGCATAAAGGTCTGCAAACCAGGTCCAGAGCTTTTTAGCATGGTTAAGATGAAGGAAATTAGCCTGGTAGAGGATGTTTCTCTTGGTTGATTTTTCTTCAATAACTGAACTTGTGCGGATATCAACCGTGATATTGTTGTTTTCTACGAAAATTTTCAGAGTGTTGCTATCAAGCCGAAAGATGTTCTTCAGCGGTGCCTTCTCGCCCAGCTGGGCTAGTACTGTCGATGTTAAGGCCTTATTGTCAGAGATATCGACACCAGTGAGGTCGATAGTATTGGCCAGCCGCTCAATGATATAGGTCGGATTCCAGTCGTGGATATGATTAACGGCAACACCGGAAATTACGTAGATAATGGTCAAACCAAAGCAGAGGTAGCCCAGGTCACGGTGAAGAATGTTATTCCATTTGCGCAATTTCATAGGAATTCCCAGCTAGGAGGTTGTCCGAGAATAGGCATTCTCGGACAGCTCCTAGCCCTCGATCTGTGCTCCCATACCGATAAGACGGATCATCCGTTTATCTTGAACTGTCGATGGATCAAATGGTTGTCCTTTTTCCTCGGCCAGGTGTTTCAGGTACCTGATCATATCTTCACGGGAAAGTTTCAATTCCTCTACAACACCTTCAACTGAAGCCATTCTGCCGGAAACACTCATCGGAAATACGATTTCTCCATCGGTAACCTTGACCTGTATTTTTTCGCCCTCTCGGTCACCGGCGACGTAAATCCAACACCCCCGTCTTGCACAAACCTCAAGAATCATACCATCAATCTTGACAGTTTTACCTATATAGGTGTCCGGATTATCAAGGATCGCTGATACGGCAGTGGTCTCTTTCAGGTGTACTCCTTTTCCGAAAGTGTTGTTTCCTGCATAAACAGAGGTCGCAATCAGGGTGAACAAAGTGAATAAACTAAGATAGTTTTTCATAATTCTGCCTCATTCGGTTAATGAATCAATTGAATACTTGAACGTACGGCTGGAAATATATACCATATTGTTGCCAGAATGATAAGCAGATAAATTAGTACCTTACTCCTGGACTTCTGTAAGAAAAAACAAGAAACCGAGGAATGTCTTTTGAAATTATGTTGTTAGATACATCACCATGGTACTTATACCCTCTCGGAGTCTTTCGCTTACCTGTGGGGTGCTAGAGGATTGTAACTCCAATTGCTCTTTTTAAAACAGCTGTGTAGCTTAACTGGAAGAAAAAACGGTGAGGAAGCGATAGTCATGAAAAAGTCAAAAACGAGAGGCCTTGTTTATTCAACCGACAAGGGACGAACCTGTCCGGGGTGTGGAGATCCTGTTAAACAATGCAGCTGCCATAAGGGGAAAAGCCAACAACCGGAAGATGGCGTGGTGAGGGTAAGCCGGCAGACCAAAGGCCGTAAAGGCAGTGGAGTTTGTTTAGTAACCGGGGTTCCACTGAGCGAGGTGGATCTCAAAAAGCTGGGTAAGCAGCTCAAGATCAAATGCGGAACAGGCGGCACAGTGAAGAATGGAATTATTGAAATCCAGGGAGATCATCGTGAGAAGCTTGTAGATGTATTAGTAAAACTGGGGTATAAGGCCAAACTGGCAGGAGGATGAACGGGATTGATTTAATAGACTCAAGCCCGGTTTCGAGTAAACGAAGCACTTATCGCGATGTAAAGATATGAAAAATAATTCTCCTGTCTGGCTCGGCTGGCTCATGTGGGGGCTTGTGGCGATGCTCTATCTCATTGGTTTCTTTCAGCGTCTGGCACCTGCTGTCATGGTTGAAGAACTGATGCGTGAATTCAGTATCAGTGGTGCTGCGCTGGGCAGCCTCTCCGCCGTCTATTTCTATTCCTATGCTGCAATGCAGATACCCAGCGGTTTGCTGGCAGACAGTATCGGCCCGCGTCGGCTCAGCACCTATGCCTGTATTGTCTGCGCCTTGGGTATTCTGATCTTCGCCTGGGGACCGAGCATTTATTACGCCTATGTCGGTAGATTTTTTATCGGGGCTTCGGTGGCAGTAGCGTGGGTTTGCTGTATGAAACTGGCAGGTCACTGGTTTCCGGCTAACCGGTTTGCAACAGTTACAGGAGTTGGTCTGCTGGTTGGCAACATTGGTGGAGTGTTAGCAGGTGTTCCGCTGTCGGAGGCTGTGGCGGGAGTGGGTTGGAGAACAGCAATGAGTATCAGCGGAGGTATCACCCTGGTCATCGCGGCACTTATCTGGCTGGTTGTGCGTGACGACCCGAACTCTTACGGTTATAAGAGTTACGCCCATGCTTCGGTGCTCAAGAACGGAAGTCTGCCGGCTGCGGCTGCTCTCAAATCAGTGGTCGGTCGAAAAGATACCTGGCTACTGTTTTTTGCAGGCGGTTTACAGGTAGCGCCTGTCCTTGTTTTTGCCGGACTCTGGGGGGTGCCGTACCTGACTCAGGTGCACGGCCTTGAGCGAACGCAGGCTGCGACTATCACCTCAACCATGCTTATTGCCTGGGCTGTCGGCGGTCCGCTTGTTGGAGCTTGGTCAGATCGTATAGGGTTGCGTAAACTCCCTTATCTTCTCAGTACAGCTCTTGCGACCCTGTTCTGGTCTCTGTTTCTTTTTGTCGATCTGCCCTATATACTGCTTTATCCTCTGTTAGCTTGTATTGGTCTCGTGTCGGGTGGAATCATCATCGGTTTCGCCTTTGCCAGAGAAGTAAATCATCCAGGGGCGTCGGGTGCTGTGGGGGGCGTTGTCAATATGTCCGTTTTAGGCATTGCTGCGATCATGCAACCGATGCTGGGCAAAATCCTTGATTCCCACTGGGACGGTATTTTGTTGAACGGGGCCAGAATATACAGCGGTACGGCATATTCTTCAGCCTTTATCTGGTTACTGGTGAGCAGTGCGTTGTCTGTTGTAATGGTTCTTTTTACCAGGGAGTCGCACTGCCGTGTTCAGTGCCTTACTCCATAAAACCAGTCACTCTTTTCAGTACCCCCTTGAGGGGTGTAAAAAACAAGAAATTGTGAGAGAGCCTTAAAATCAGAAACTTAGAGTTACCACCAGATAGCGAACGTAGAGAGACCTTCGAGGCACTTATCCAGCGACTCTGAAAAGTTTTCCGACTTGTCGGGTCAGAATAGTTGAGCCCGCTTACCTTGAAATACTCGCTGAAAAACTTGCTTGAGTTGTTAAAACTGGATACCATATAAGTGATACACCTCTGCAGCGATTAATTGGCCTGGCCAGTTACTCTGGCAGATCAGTATTCACCATAAAGAAGACAAAGCAGGTATTCCATGAAGCCGTTTAAACTGACTCTGGTCATATTCATGATCAGCCTGATATCGAACCTCTCTTTGGCATGGGCGTCAAATCCAGTTGTACGTCTAGATGGTGAACAGCTCACATTGAATGTCAAAGATGAACTGCTCTCAACGATTCTGGAAAAGCTCTCTTCTCAAGGAATTAGTATATTCATCGATCCTCGGATTAATCCAAAAATTTCTGCGACGTTTGACGACCGGCCCGTAAATTTAGCTATGAACAGTATCCTCAGATCGGTTGATTATTCACTTATCTGGAAGATTGACAAAGCGTCCGGGTCTGATGAACCCAGGCTCCGGGAAATTCGGATCTTTTACCAAGGAGAGGGGGAGCGGATTCGGCGATTTAAAAAGAGCGCGAGTATGAATGTTGTCACAGAGGATAACGGAACGTATCATCTGAAGGATACTTTACTCCTCAAGCTGGCACCGAATATGACAGAAGCCGCCCTGGCAAAGCTGCTCGATCAACTGGACGCGACCATTGTCGATAGACAGACCCATCTGGGTATCGTCAAGCTGCGCCTGCCCAATGATTCTGATGTGCAGGAGATTGTGAAAAACATCACAGGTTACCCCGGTATCATGGCCGCAGAGCCTGATTACGCCTATCCTCTGACGGGCGGCAGGCGAGTTCTAACGGATGATGAGGAACCTGTATCAGCACCGTCTGCTCTGTCTTCCTCAACAGGAAGTACAAAGGTGGCGGTAATGGATAGCGGTCTCCTGGCGGACTATGAAAATAATCCATATGTGCAGGGAGCATATGATGCTGTTTCTCCAGGCGCACCGGTCGATGACCTGCTGGGACACGGCACCCAGATGGCGTTGATCGCAGCGGGGGTGATTAGCCCTTTAGGGACCGAGAGAGAGTCAGATGCTGGCTCAGGTAGTCCGGTTGTGGCCATCCGAATCATTGGCGACAGTGGGTTCACGTCCAATTACACGCTGATGCGTGGAATTGATTATGCCATCCAGGAGGATGCTCGGGTGATCAGCCTGAGCTGGGGGTCTGAAACTGCCAGCCCGATGCTGGAGGCGGCAATAGACTATGCCGCCGGAAAAGGATTGATTCTGGTAGCCGCAGCCGGCAATGCCCCCACCGGAAAGCCTGTCTATCCAGCCGCCTATGATAATGTCATCGGTGTGGGTGCCCTTACACCGGATGGTGAACCCTGGGACCAGTCGAACTACGGGGATTTCGTTGCTATATATGCCCCAGGCCTGGCCGACATGCCGGTGGGGTATCAAGGTGACCCGGGGACTTATGCCGGGACATCAATCGCCACCGCCTACACCGCCCACCAGGTGGCAGCCATTTTAGATCAAATGCCCGATGCAGATATGGAGACTATCTTACTCAATCTGGCAATGAAACATTGATATCTGGGAAGTGTGCAAAATAAAGGCACAAGCTGAGAGGTCTTTTAAACCATGAAACAATGTTATCACTGCGGTCAATCACTGGCTGAAAAAATCACCACTTGTCCCACCTGTGGTGGCGAGGTTGCCGAAGGGATTCAGACCATCGACAACTATCGTATCCTGACCATGCTGCATGAAGGGTATTCGAGTGTTTTCTGTCATGCCGTCAACGAAGAGACCCAGGAAGATGTGGCCATTCGGATTTTCACGGCCCAATCAGGTGTTGATGCCAAAATTGCCAACCGACTGAAAAAGGAACTTGAAACACTTAAAAATCTCCCGGAAGACTATTTTGTCAGGCATCTGGAGATAAAACAGTCTGGTATCGGTTTGTGGTACCGCGTCAGTGAATGGATTGATACTACAAATCTGGGGCAGCTTCTCGCCTCCGACTATTTCAAAGATTATCGTACCGCATTTCGGCTGTTCTATCGGCTTGCATCAATTTTAGAGGGGTTACATCAGATAGGTCACTCTATTCCCCACCTCATTTTGAATGATATCATCATGTTTGAAAAAGGAGAAGAGGACCTGGCTGTTAAGATTGATTACAAGGTCTCACGGTTTCTGGATCCTCTCCTGGATCGCCCTGGCCCCATGCTGAAAAACCTGCTGCTCACTCACCCTGATATTGTAAATGATCGTCCTTTGAATGTTCAGAGTGATATATGGTCGTTGGGAAAGGTTTTTGTTGAACTGCTTTCGGGTGATTTAGGGACTGACATAGATTATGTGAAGACAATTGATCAACTGGCAATTCCCGATAAGGCCAAAATGTTGTTGAAAATAATGATGGCTGAGGACCCGGACCTGCGGCCTGATTCCATGGCTCAGGTTGCTCATTCTCTGTCTCAGATCACAGAAAAAGAGATCGTGAGTACTCAGAAAAAAGACCCGGACAAGGATCTTCGGGGGCTAAAACAGTGGGTTCGGTTCGCCGCTGGTCTTCTGGTCATCCTGGTAGTAATCGGTGTTCTAGGCTGGTTTTATTTCTTTCATTATAAACAGGAGGAAAAGGCTTCTTTAAGTGATTATGCCAATCGCTACGCCGGCTCAATTGCCTTTGTCGTTGTTGATTACCAGTTGAAGGTTGAGCAGCAGACCGTCTATCGCAATCGGACCGAAGGGACTGCGTTTCTGGTTAATTCCCTCGGACATCTCTTGACCAACCGACATGTTGCCTGTCCCTGGCTTGATGATGACGAACTTTTTCAAACGGTTGCTAAACTGAAATATTTCGGTCGTTCGCCACATTTGGAATATCGGGCATTTTTGTGGTTTGAAGGTCAACGGGCCTTTAAACGATTGCCACAATCTGCCCAGAGTGTCGACCTGGAGGATGGATATCGCATCAAATCAGCCTACCAGATAGATGGTCCAAATACACTGGAGATTGCTGGTGTTGCCCGGCCGCCGGTAAAGACCTGGCAGATTGTTAATTCCCCCCTGAGGGACGATTTTGCCGTTCTTAAAATTCACCCTGTTCCTGAGGGGCTGACTCCCTTGCCCCTGGATGATCAAACAGCACCAATAAAAATTCCCAAACTGACACCGGTAATGACCATGGGTTTTCCATTGGGCAGCCGCACCCAGACAGATACAGTCAATGTGAGTGTCAGCACCGGGCATGTGCGCCGAACCTTTGGCAACATGTTCCAGGTGGATACCTCAATTTACCCCGGAAACAGCGGTGGTCCCGTCATTGATCCTCGTGGTCAGGTGGTTGGTATTGCCTCAAGTGTCTACACGAATTGGGCAAAGTCTCCTGTTCCGGTGGTCACATTGCTGTCTGATATAGGGCTGGTACTGCCTATTGCTAAAGCCGCCGCTTTTGTGACAGAATTAACAGACGGGCAATCCAAGTGGAACGGATTTGTCGATCTGGCCCTTGATGAGAAGCTTGAAGAGATTAATGGTGCAGCGGACCAGGGCGAGTGGCAAAAAGCACAACAATTGGCAGATGATGCCTTTAGTGAAAACTCTGATCCGGCTTTAGCAATGGCGGCCGGTTTGATCTACTACTGCCGTAACGATCATGACAAGGCGACAAAACTTTTTTCCCGCGCTCTTTCCATGAATAAGGAAAATGATCTTGCCCGCTTGATGCTGTATCTCATCGAGTATGTTTCCGGGAAGGCAGATGAAAACAGCTACAGGGACACGTTGCTGTCTCTTGACTGGCGGTCTCCCTCAGAATTCTTTGGTTACATGGTGAAGGTCACATCCGGTGAAATCGGGCTCGAAACTGCTTTAGAAAATGGCGATACGGATCAGGAGAACAGCTGGCTTCACTTTGTAGCTGGTTTGATAAATATTAAAAAAGGATACATTGTTGCGGCAGAAAAGCAATTTCGTATGGCGGTATCAGTGGCGGTCGGCAATGACCATTGGCCGTATTTGATGGCCATGGCAGAGCTGGAAAATATTTTTCAGGGCCATATCGAATCCATGGCTGATTCGGCTGAAAAGGCGGCTTACCAGGGCACAGTAGCTGCATATACCAAGTCTGTTCGAGAAAAATGGAGCGGCAAAGCACAAAATTATAGGCAACAGGCGCCCATGCGGCTTAAACTCCGTCACGATTCGGTCAGCCCTGCTGAAAAACTGACCATCCTGGGGAAAATGCTCGAAACTGATCGAAATAATAAGAACCTGCTCGTCCAATCAGCCTACTACAGTGGTATGGCTGGGGGATGGGAAAAAGCCCTTGAGCATACCAGACAAATTGTTGAAAAACCGGGGCGGGAAAGTTCCAGTCGGTTAGCCGGGGGATTGCTGGAGTCCATGATTTTGAATCGGCTGGGCCGCCTGGAAGAAGCAAAAAACAGTTTGGATGATTTTTACAATCGAATTCAGGACCCGTGGTATCGTGATATCAGCGCGTGTCTTCTTGGTCGGCAGGAAGAGACTTCGCTGACGGAAAAAGCGGGCGAAGAACCGGCCTACTTAGTTACCGGTTATACCGCACTGGGCTTGTGGAACGAGGGGAAAGAGGATGTAAAACAATCACTTCGCTACTATAAAGAGGCATTGGGATCTTACCGCGATGACCGTATTGAATACCAGTTTGCTAAAGAGCGGATTAAAGGGTTACAGGCCGCAATCACCGAGAAAGCAGGTGGGTAGGCAGCGTTTCATACATAATCAGAAATTAAATAGTTTATAAATGAGTAAGGATTTGAATATATGAGTGTTATTCTAGGCTGTATTGCAGATGACTTCACCGGAGCAACGGATCTCGCCAGTTTCCTTGTAGCATCGGGTATGCGGACAATCCAGCTGACAGGCTTGCCAGATGATCACATCGCTCTGCCGGATGCGGACGCTGTAGTCGTTGCCCTGAAGTCTCGCACGCAGAAAACAGAAGATGCGGTTGCCGATTCTCTTGCAGCCCTGAAGCTGCTACAAAGCTTTGGCTGTCATCAATTTTACTTCAAATACTGTTCGACCTTTGATTCTACAGAACAGGGTAACATTGGGCCGGTAGCCGATGCACTGCTTGACGCCATCGGGGCTTCTTTTACTGTTGCCTGCCCTGCACTTCCTGTTAATGGAAGAACGGTATATAACGGGTATCTTTTTGTTAACGGGCGGCTATTAAACGAGAGTGGTATGGAAAACCATCCTCTGACTCCCATGACAGACTCCGATCTCGTTCGGTTTCTCGGCAAGCAGACGAACGGGAAAGTCGGGTTGGTAGATTTTTCAACTGTTGATACGGGAGCAGATGCTATATCAGCTGCATTTACTGAGCTGGAAAAGAAACACCGGTATGCTGTTGTCGATGCCCTGACAGATAAGGACATGCTGGAGATAAGTCATGCTTGTCGGCATCTGAAACTGGTTACCGGGGGTTCGGGTCTGGCGCCCGGCCTTGTCGATAACTACGTGGAAAAGGGATTGCTGGTAAAAAGTGAAAACTCTGGTCGTCTTGACACTGTGCCTGGCGGTACCCTGATCTTATCGGGAAGCTGTTCTTCCGCGACCCAGGAGCAGGTTGCGGTATATAAAGACAATGGGCCTTCTTTCAGGATCGACCCGATCGCCATTAAGAGTGGAGAACAAAATCTTGCTCAGATCATGAAATGGATAGAAGTGAACACAACAAATGATAGTCCTGTTCTGATTTACTCCACGGATTCACCGCAGGCTGTAAAAGAGTGTCAAGAGCAGCTTGGGGTTGAAGAAGCCTGCATTTTGATTGAAAGAATGTTTGCCGAAACCGTTAAAGAGGCTGCGGAAAAAGGAGTCAGAAAATTTATAGTTGCGGGGGGGGAGACTTCCGGTTCTGTGGTGCAGGCTCTTGGTGTTACGGCATTGAGGATCGGTCCGGCAATTGCTCCGGGAGTGCCTGTTACTCAGGCTCTTACAAAGGTGCCGATGCTTCTGGCCTTGAAATCTGGGAATTTTGGAGACAGGAATTTTTTCAGAAAAGCAGTTGACATGATGTCGTGAGAAATCAGGACTAAGCCAGATTTCTCACGAGATACACAGAAGTTAAAGCGGCCGCGGGCAAAATCCAGATCAGCTTCGGGTCAACGTCTCCTGGAGGTAGGCAATACGCGCCAGTTCTTCCGTCATGTCGGCAATGTCATAGGCCCAGCGGATATTGGCGCCGAGACAGATGATGCCATGCTGCTCGAGAAGCACTACCTTACACCCCGGATTTTCCTCAATAGCCTTAACAACATTAGCCTGCAGCTCTTTGGTTCCTGATGGTGCAAAGGGAACACGCGGTGTCGGAGGCTGCTTGAAAGCGGCATCCGTTACCATCGGGATATCTCTCTTCAGTACTGCATAGGCTGTGGAATAGGGTGGATGAATATGACAGACAGCCCCAACATCAGGCCGCAGCCGAAGGATATCGGCATGAAACAGATATTCTTTTGACGGGATATACTCATCGTTTGGTATCCACTCATAGGTTGTAATATCCATATCAATCAGATTTCCGGCGGAGGTATCTCCAAGAGAGAGGCCGGAAGCTGTGATGAGCATTCTGTTATCGCCCGTGCGGGCACTGAAATTGCCTCCGGTTCCGCCAACAAGGCCTCGATTGTAGGCCCGCTTGGAGTAGCGTACAAGCTCATCTGTGATTATTTCCTTTGTCATGATAGTGTCCCTTTTGTCACCCAGCCCTGAGGCAGGTCCATATGTGCAAGTTTTTTAAAATGATGTTCCGTATCTTTGTAGAGATCAATATACATAGGGAACAGGCGGTTATAAACGTCATGGGCCGCTGGTGACGGGTCAAAAACCTCTCCAGTGACCACGGTCTGCTTGATTGCTGTTTTATAGTCTGGGTAGACCCCCAGGCTGACTCCGGCGAGAACGGCAGCTCCTAGCACCTCAGTGTGGCTTTGGGTCATGCTGATAACACGTTTGCCGAGAACGTCGGCGATGATCTGGTTCCATATTCTGCTTGAAGCTGCAGCGCCACCAATGTGTAGTTCGTTGACAGGAAGTTTCCCATCTGTTTCCAGAAGTCCCACGACATGCCGTATAGCAAAAGCGGCACCCTCCAGCACCGAACGAAAGAAGTCGTTCCTTTTATGTCCCAGGGTTACTCCAAAGAAAATGCCCCGTGCGTATGGGTTCCAGATAGGTGTTCTTTCGCCTGCGACATATGGGAGAAATAATAATCCTTTACTCCCGGGGGGGGATTGAACAGCCTGATCGGTAATCATGTCATAGACATCCCGGCCGGTGAAATCAGCCACTCCCTGCTCCATCTGGCAGAAGGTATCACGGATCCATCTCAGTGATGAGCCGACGCCATTAACGGCACCAATGTATTGCCAGCAGTCGTCCATGATATGCGTGCAGTTCATGAAACGACGGTCAAAAACCGGTTTTTTTATGGGGCCGGCAACACGCGCAGCTGTTCCCATAATGACAAAACATTCACCCTCTTCAAGGATCCCTGTTCCTATCGAGGCACCAATGGTATCCATACAACCGGCAATTACCGGAGTTCCGGCCTTTAAACCGGTAAGCTGGGCGGCGGCCTGGGTGATACCGCCAACCACCTTATCGCAAGGTTCAGGGCGGGGGAGTTTGTCTTCAGGAATATCGAGCAGCTGCAAAAAGGGATCATGCCATCTTTTGTTGCGAATATCGAACAGCAGTGTTGTTGAAGCCCTGGAGTGATCGATGGTGAACTCACCGGTGAGCCGGGCAACAAGGTAACCACCAGGCACCATTAATTTGTGTGTTGCTGCAAATGTTTCAGGTTCATTGTGTTTTAACCACAGAAGAGTTGGCAGCGAGTAGGCCCCGGGAGCGACAGGATTACCGGTGATCTCAAAAACTGTATCCGGATCCAGAGTTTTTTTGATACGGTCGACCTCTGGTAGAGCTCTCTGATCCCAGAGCATGATCGCCGGTCGCAGTGGCTTGCCTTCACGATCCACGGCGATGAGGCCATTTGTACAGCCAATTCCAATCGCTGTGATCTCGTCGGCAGGCACGTCTGCAATGGCAGATTTAATCGCTTCTATAGTTGCCTGCCACCAAGCCTCAGCATCATGCTCGGCTTGACCTGGTACAGTGCTTATCATTTGATATTCACTATACCCCGAGCCAACCAGTGTGCCGTCTTGGGTGAATACCCCGGTTTTGGCTCCAGTACCGCCAATATCAATTCCCAACAGATATGTTCCCGGACTCATAGTTTTTCCACCTTAATACAGTTAGCACCTTACTCCAGAAACCCTGCCACTCCTTTCAGTACCCCCTTGAGGGGTGTAAAAAACAAGAAACTGAGTAATGTGTCTTAAAATTATATGGTTACATATACTACCAAAGTACTTATACCCCTCAGGTAAGCGATAGACTCCGAGCTGATACTGAAAAGAGTGCAGGAATTTTTACCGTTAACCGGTGTTAGAAGAGAGTAATGGTACCCTGGTATCGTCTGCTCAGTTTATCGCAAGAAGTTCATTAATCTTGGGTGCAATGAAATCCAGACTGGAGAAAACCCTGCCGGATATTACAGGATCTATCTGCTTTCTGACCCGTGCAATTGATATCTGTGCCAACATGACAATCTCAACATCATCAAGGAGGTTTTTCACCGTTTCAATTACTTCAGTGTCATGTCCTTGTAAGTCTCCCTGATTGAGCTTGGCAAAAGCATTTGGGCATAGTCGTGTCTCGAGGGTAGCCGAACTCTTTAATTTCTCACGCACCTCATCAAAAAGTAAGGTAGATGGGATTTTGGTTGTTGGATTGGTCATTACCAGGCCTATGCGTCCGGCGTTTCGTATCGCATGTTCCATCATCGGTTCATCCACTTTCAAGACCGGGATTCCGACCCGGTTGCGTACTTCGTTTACACATGGAGAAAGTGAAGAACAACTTACCACAGCCAGATCGGCTCCAGCTGATTCAGCTGAGAGAACCATATTTGACAACCATTGGGTAATTTCTGGAGTAATGGTGCCATGGATTGAAAGTCTTCGCAGAATCCCCTCATCCATCACATGGCTGATTTCGTTTCCGGGACACTGTTCTGCTACAATAGAGTGGAGAGAATCTACGACGAGCCGGGTTGTATGGACCAGTCCTACCAATGCCATATTGAGTCTCCTCTGTTGATGATAGTATGATCTATTCTTTGTCTTGCCGCAATGTATGCAGTTCGATCAGTGAGGCAACGAAGCGGTCTCCATACCCTGCATTTACTGCATCAGTATAGGTAGCCATCAGAGAATCACTGAGATAGCTCGAGAATTTCTCTGTTTCAGCCATCCTGCAGAAGTAGCTCACATCTTTGAGGGCATTTCCGAGTGAAAACTGATGGCCGGTCAAATCTCCCTTCAGCATTCCAGGTACCATCTTTCGCAAAACACCGCTGTCAGCACCTCCTGTTGACATTACTTCATACAGCTTCGCACTGTCAACTCCAGCAAGCGAACACATGGCCATGCCTTCAGAAATAAGTGCCGCATATCCCATGGAGATGAAGTTATTGATGAGCTTGGCACTATGGCCTGCACCGGGAGAACCGAAATGAGTAATATTTTCGGAATAAGCCTGCAAAACAGGGAGGATCGTTGAGAATGTCTGATCAGAAGCTCCAACAAGACTATTCAATCGTCCAGCTTCAGCATCTCGTGGCGCCCGGGTGACCGGAGCATCAGCAAAGTGGCCGCCGTATTTTTTCACATCGGCGGCAATTTTGCGACTGAGGGCCGGGTCGCTGGTGGTGCAGTCAACTATGAACATACCCGGATGGCAGCCCTGAAGCAGTCCTTCCGATCCGTAAACAATGGCCTCGACCTCCTCTGCCCCACGAACACAGAGAAACACTGCGTCGTTTTGGGTCGCGAGATCCTTTGGGGTGGATGCTTCATTGGCCCCTCTGGCGGTCAGATCTTCAATAGGCCTGCGATTCTTATGGGCCATAACCGTCAGCAAATATCCTTTGTCCAGAATATTAGCGGCCATCCCATGACCCATCATCCCAACGCCGATAAAACCAATATTTTTTATCATAGTAAATAACTTTCTTATGGTGCAATTTTTTCTGCCATGGAACAGGCAATATTGAAAGCGGCTATCAAGGCATTTGGCTGCGCAACTCCACTACCCGCAATGTCGTGAGCCGAGCCATGGGCCGAAGTGGTCACTGGAAAAGGAAGCCCGGCATGAACAGTCACACCGTGATCAAATCCCATCAACTTCATGGCAATCTGCCCCTGATCATGATACATGGTGACGATGGCATCATATACACCATCTCGACCTTTCAGGAAAAGTGTGTCGGCGGGAAAGGGGCCTTCCGCATTTACCCCCCTTGAACATGCTTTTAAAACTGCCGGTCTGATAGCATTTTTTTCTTCATCACCGAATGCACCACCCTCGCCAGCGTGGGGATTCAGCCCTGCGACGGCGATACGAGGCTTGGCGATTCCCGCTGTATGCAGAGTCGATTCTGCAATTAGAATAGCCTCCAGCACAGATGCCTGGGTGATTAAGCCGCTTATATCCTTAAAGGCGACGTGGGAAGTTACCCGTGATGTCCATAAACTGCCCAATGTGTTCATCATGCCGACAGGTTCCGTAATTCCAAGCTTTTCAACGAAAAAACCCTGTTCATCTTCATACTTTAAACCACCGAGATGCATCGCTTCTTTGTTGAGTGGGGCAAAGCAGAAGCCGTCCAACAGTTGTTGATTGCACAAATTCAAGGCCGATGCCAGACATTCAAGCTGCCATTTGCCTGTCTCAGCAGAAACTAGACCGGTGACGGACGGATCGAGAGTGGTTTGAGGTTTGTCAAGGAGAACTGGTTTATCGTAATTTGCAGGAATTTCTTCCAGGTCGTTCACAACAAGAATCGAGGTTTCACAATCAGCGACTTGCTCTCCTGTGGCAAAAATCCTCCTATCGCCAATGACCACAATACGAGCTTTCTCGAGTACCTGCTCGGTAGAAAGGAGTTTTGCGACTATTTCAGGCCCAATGCCGCATGGGTCACCCATGACCATACCTATGCGATGTTTCATGTTTTGCTCCAACAATTCAAATTATCCGCTGTTTACGGAATTAATCAATTTTTTATAGCCCCTGACAGGCCGCTTTTGGGGGGGTAGTACCTTACTCTTAAACTTCTTGCTTTCTGCTCTGCGCCACTATGCTGTTGTCAAAGAGAGCAGAAAAAATGAAATAGCAGTTGTACCATGGCCGGAACTTAACGAGAAGTTTCCGTATTAACTGCACTTTTTGCCAGCATCGAACATCCTGACAATATTTTCCGGCGGCACTTCGCCTTGAAAGTTGTGCACAGCAGCCAGAAGATAGCCTCCGCCTGGTGCCAGGTCCCTTATTCTCCTGCAGGTCTCCTGCTCTACTTCTTCCGGGGTGCCAAAGGGAAGGATCTTTTGAGTATCTATACCGCCGCAAAAAGCTAATTTGTCACCGAATTCATCCTTGAGTTTTTTAGTGTCAGACATATTTTTACAGGTGACCTGGATGGGGTTCAGGATATCAACACCAATCTCAATTAAATCAGGAATAGCACTATATACAGCTCCGCATGTGTGGTACATCAGTTTTGCGTCTGTAAGTTCCTTGATCCTGCTGAAATACGTATTGTGATAAGGTTTGATGAATTCGCGGTAGGAAGGCGGTGACAGAAGCAGATTATCCTGGGTAGCTATGTCGTCACCAACTCGGATAATATCAAGATATTTTCCGCACTTACTTAGGAAATTGACAGCCACACCGAGCTGAACCTCCGTTACCTTAGCCAACAGTGCGTGAGCAAATTCCTTATTAGCTACTGTGTCCATCAAAAAGCGCTCGAAGCCCCTCAGATAGGTGCATCTCAAGAAAATATTGCTATTGATGATATTCCCGTAAACTGCGTATTCAGTGCCTTCCCGTAAATCAGCAGCCCGGCGGCCGGCGTCAGCAAAACGCTCAGAGTCGTCGGGATCCGGCCAATCGAAGCTTTCAATCTCGTCAACACTCGTGGCTTTATTGAGCGGACAATCCATTGGGATGTAATGAATGCTGTCAGCTCTGCGCTCCCAACCGCAATGCCACTCATCATAGAGCATGTGTGCCCCCTCGCCCAAATCAACCGTGCGGTACTTACTCATAGGTAGTTCGGCTACTACGGGGCGGACATCTATATCCAGAGCATTCATTACTGCTTCGTTGACATACGGCAGGTCGTGGATGACCGAATATTCCTGGACTTTACCAGTGGGTATCCCCAGGTGTGCGGCAAGATTGATGTATGCCTGAGTGGTTATGGATGTACTGGTGCACCCATTGAGTACAAAAGGGACCCGATCAGGTTCCTGGTGATTAATGGCTGCCAGAACTCTCTCACGGCTTGTCATACTTGCGGACATGCTCACTCCCTCTCTGCGTTAGTGCCTTACTTTCAAGGTACTTATACCCCCTTGCGGAGTGTTAGTTATAAAAATAATGGACCAGTGTTAAAGGAATGGCTGGTACATATGTTATCAGCATCAATACACTCAGCAAAACAAGTATGAATGGAATATTCACCTTCGTTGTTTCCCAGATATCCGTTTTAGCGATAGAACACGATGTAACGAGAACGCTTGCCACTGGTGGAGTCTGTTGTCCCACAGCGATGTTAAGGGTCATTATCAGGCCGAACTGTATCGGATCGATACCTATCTGGTGTACAAGGGGCAATACAATGGGGACGACCAGGATAATGGCGGCAGCTCCATGAAGAAACATGCCAACAACAAACAGCATACAGTTGAGCAGTGCCAGAACTGCGTATTTATTGTGAGTGAAACCGATCACCCATTTGGCAAAGTTCTGGGGAACCTGTACCTCTGTCAGATAGAGTCCAAGTACAGCGGAGGTGGCCACCAGAAGCATGACTACTGCAGTCTGCATAACACCTTCTATCATGGCACTCCACAGGTGCTTGAAGTTAAGCTCCCTGTACAGCACCCCCCCGATGAAGAGTGCGGCTACTACCGCTAATCCCGCTCCTTCTGTGGCTGTAACAAAACCGCCGAAGATACCTCCCAGAATGATTACCGGTAACATCAGTGCCCATCCTGCCTCTTTAAAAGCAACCCACAATCGTCTGAGACTGAAAGCCTCCTCTTTGGGCAGATTAAACCGGATGGCATACCAATAACAAAGGCCCATCATAGAGAAACCACCAATAACCCCCGGTATGATCCCGGCAACAAACAGTTTCACGATTGAAGTATCGGAAAGTGCGCCGTAAATTATCATGGCAATTGATGGCGGGATGATGATAGCGATGGAAGCCGATGAGGAGGTTACGGCGGCCGAAAGTCTTGCGCTGTATCCACGACGTTTCATTGCGGGAATTAAAACAGAACCAATCGCCGCCACATCAGCAACGGAGGATCCCGAGATTTCGGCAAAAAACATAGAGACACCAACGTTGACCATGGCCAGGCCACCGCGCACGAAACCAATCATAGCAGAAGTCAGGTTTATCAGACGCTGAGAAATACTGGTGGTGTTCATTAAAGCGCCGGCCAGGATGAAGAGAGGGATAGCCAGCAGGGGGAAATTGGTAGCTCCGTCAAACATGGTGAGTGCGGCATTGAAAATACTGCTGTAGCCCTTTGAAATAACCATTCCTGTCAGTGCTACTATCCCCAAGACAATGGCAATCGGCACGTTTATGACCACCAGTATGAACAACAATACGAAAAGACCCACTCCTAATATCATGATGTTTGCCTCGCCTCTTCAATCACTTCTTCGATAGCTTCCATTTCATGGTCCACTCCTGCCAGTGCTTTTTGTCGGGCATCGGGTATACTTAAAAGTTCAGCCAGGATAAACAATAGGGCACCAATAGGAATCACAGATTGTGTAAAACTCAGTGGAATCCAGGGGAGGCTGACCAGGGTCTCTTCACCAAATATGCCCAGTACGTACCATCCGCCCCAGCCGATCACCAGGAAGAAGCAGATGATGGCTGTCTCAGCGAGCCAGAAGGCAATGTTACGTATTTTAAGGGGTAATGCTAGGAAGAGGTTGGCAAAACCCAGGTGGCCACGCTTCAGGGCGGCCAGGGCAGCTCCATAATAGGTCAGCCATGCCAGCAGCACCGATGCGATCTCATCGTACCAGATAAGCGAAGAACCAAGCATACGAAAAACCACAGCCAGCACAACGACGAGCGTAAGACTGAATAAGAGGGCAATCGACACAATTTGAAGAAATAACTCAAACCATCGATACACTGTTTTATACATTACAAACTCCCCAAAACTGATAGCAGGCGGATTGAGTGGCGGAGACTAATGTTACTCAAATGAGAAACAGTGATGCTCAGGATACCTGGCATGATACTGTTCGGTATGAAGCCGCAATTTACAAAGTCAAATTTTATGAAACACCAGACGTGGAGTCATCTGGAAAACAAAATGGCACCAGGGTTTCAACCGCAAGTATGGAGTGTCTCCTTCATACTTGCGGTTTTTCCCTGGTGCTCCTGCAGTACTTGTGAACCAATCAGTCTTTGACCGGATCAGTCAGCAAGCGATAATGCTATATCAATCATTTCTTTACCACTGGCAACCTCTTTAGCAAAGTCAGCATAAATGGGCTTGCTGGCTTCTACGAAGGCTGCTCTGTCAGCGACATTTACTTCCATACTTTCGCCCAATTTTCCAATCAGGCTCATGTCACCCTGTACACCTTTAGAGTACATCCAACCCTGCACTTCTCTGGCAATCCTTTCCAGAGGCATGCGCACATCTTCAGGCAATTTGGCCCATTGACCGGCGCCGGCAGTGAGATAGGAAGGTGTATAAACATGACCGGTAACGGAGAGATATTTTTGAACTTCGTTCAATTTCGCTCCATTGATATTAGTGAGTGGGTTCTCTTGACCGTCGATGACGCCAGTCTGCAACCCTACAAAAACCTCAGAAAAAGACATCGGTGTGGGATTGGCTCCCCAGGCACTGAACATCTTAACGCGCCAGGTGCTTTTAGGTGTTCGTATTTTAATTCCTTCCAGATCCTTTGGAGTATCAATCGGTTTAACATTGTTGGTGATATGTCGGATACCATTTTCCCAGAAGCCAATAACCTTGTATCCCTTCTTTTCAATAGCCGGGGCGATCATTGGCCAGAAGACTTTATGCTCGATTCGGTTCAGGTGAGCACGGTCTTTAACCAGAAAGGGCATATCAAACAGGCCGGCTTCTCCAGCTATGGAAGACATTATGGATGATGGCATGGAGAGATGGACAGTGCCGAGTTTGAGCTTTTGCATCAAATCTTTGTCTTTACCCAACTGTGCAGCACCAAAAAAGGTGACTTTGGCTTTATCGCCCAATTCTTCATTTGCACGACGAGTAAATTCTTCAGCAGTAATGTATTGAGTTGAGCCTGGCGGAGCACTGATGGCAACGACGACCTCCAGTGCCTGGACTGATTGAGTAAAACTCAAAAGCATGGCAGAAACAAAAGTGAATAGAAGAGCTTTTTTCATGGTGGCATACCTCCCTTTTTGGTGATGCGGTTTTTAGCGGTGAGAAAGTCACTACTATTAGTCGATGAAATCTTGTCTGGTTTAGCAAATTACATGCTTGACAAATTGCATGCAATCTATAAATATACTATATATAGATTATAACAAAGTATGTCAAACACTTTTTTGTGGGTTGCTTTTTCTCGCTACGCACCTTTGTTAATATGATTTTTGGCTAGATGGCGCGGGCGGGGGGGATGAAGCAGTCTACAGGGGGAAGTTGCATGCAATTGGTTGTGATCTATAAATACTGGCATATGTTAAACTCAAATATTTGATTATAAAGAGAAGATTCTCAAAATAATGGTGTTACCTGATGGTGATAGAGCAATGACGAGGATGGCGAGGAAGCACAAAACAACGGATACCCCTGGAAACATGCGGGAGACGAGCCCACTGCCGTTGACTCAAGTTGTGGCAAACCAATTGCGTGACATGATTGTTGAGGATAAACTTAAACCTGGGGAGTGGATTCGTGAACAGGACCTGGCGACCCAGTTGAAAGTGTCCAGGACGCCTTTACGGGAGGCCCTAAAACTTCTCGACCTGGAGGGATTGATCCGTCTTTATCCTAACAGAGGTGCCGTAGTTACAGAGTTAACGGTTGATGATGTTAAACAAAAGCTGGAGGTGCTGGCAGCTTTGGAAAGTCTGGCGGGGCGCCTTGCCTGCCAGATGGCGACCGAGGAGGAAATAGCTGAGATTCAAGCTTTACATTACGAGATGTGTGCTGCCTTCAGTCGAAAAAATCGGCTGGAATATTTCAAACTGAATCAGCAGATTCATACCGCCATTGTTGCGACCACTGGTAATAAAACCCTGATCGAGACCCATAACCGTATTAACGCGCAGCTCTATAGGGTGCGATTCCAGTCAAACCAGCAAAATTCTTTATGGGACACTGCAATTAACGAGCATGAAGAGATGCTGAAAGGTTTGATAAACAGAAACAGTGAAGCACTTTCCACTGCCATGCAGAACCACCTGGGGCAGACTTTTCTCAAATTCAGCAAAAATCTCGAATTTGTGGACCAGAATAACGACAGCGTGAGCCCGGGTTTGTGATATGCTGTGCTTGTGAGACATGACATCCAGCTCAGGTCATTGTAAGTGCGTTATACACGAGTGACCCGGAGGCCAGAGAAAGTGCCAGATAGATGAAGCGCTTATAGTGTTGTTCATGCATTGTGCGAACGATTGTATATCCTATCAGGACTCCGATGGGGATGATTGGCAGCATCCATAGATTGCCAATGAGCTGTTCCCTGTTGAAACGACCGAGCAGGGTGAATGGGACCAGTTTAATGGCGTTAAGAAAGAGGAAAAAGTAGACTGTGGTTGCCGCAAACTGTGTTTTTTTGAGGCCGGTGGGCAGGAAGTACATCTGCATGACGGGGCCGGCTGCGTGGGCAACTGTCGAGGTAAATCCTCCTGAAAAACCATACAGCTTAGAGCGCCAGTGACTGTTGTCAGTGGAGGTGTGTGGGGCTTTGGGGAGATTTTTCCCCCACAAGTGCCAGGCAGTAAAAGCAAGACCCAGCAGTCCTATAAGCAGCTTCAGAGTTCGATCAGAAAAACTGATTCCACTGTCGGAAACAAAGAACAGGCTGGCGACAATGACACCGGCCAGGGTCGGTATCAGCAGTTTTTTGATATGGCTCCAGTCTGGTTTCCCTCGATAGAGAATGACCCCAACTATGTCCATGACGCACAGCAGCGGAAGCATAAAGGAGACCGCTGAACGTGCTGCCTGTCCCTGTTCAGGCCAGAGTAAAACAAGTAGAGGGAGGGCTACCCCGGAAATCGGCAATCCACCTTTGGACATGCCCATAATGAGTATGGTCAGGCTGATACCGAGCCATTCTGGGGTGCTGAAACTACTCATCTTTCTATTCCGTTGAAGAGCTCGGAGTTACTTTGCTGACTGGCAATATTCTTGAGATAAAGCGGTGTCTTCGCCTTGCTTATCCTGGAGAGTTTCTGCATCAGATCGAATGTTACATGGCTTACCCCGAAAGTACTCTTAATCTTCTCAATCATTGCAATCCACAGGCGTCCGGTCATTTCAGCATCTGCAAGTGCCCTGTGGAATGTGCCATCCGTATAAACTCCACAGTACCGAACCAGCGTTCCAAGCTGATGATTAGGTGCATCAGGGTACACTCTTCGTGCGGTTAGCATGGAACAGGCCAATTCGTTTCGCCTTGACTTGCCAATAAATCTCAACTCCGAATCAAGGAATTTTAAATCAAAGGAAGCATTATGAGCCACAAGAGGATAGCTTTCTATGAATTCGGCAAATTGTTCCATTACCTCTTCGCATGGCGGTGCACTCTGTACCATATCGTTACCGATGCCGGTATAGGATTCAATAAATGAACTGATCGTGAATCCCGGATTCATCAGGCTTTGAAATTGATGAGTGACTTTGCCGGCTTCTATAAGGACTGCTCCAATCTCGATAGGCCTGTCACCTGATTGAGGCGATAGCCCTGTTGTCTCGAAATCGAAGATTATGACGGGAAAGTTACCCATAGCTGGCAGATTGTATTAAGTGTTGTTGTGGTATGGTTAAAATTGTTTTCTGTATTTTTCTTCTTATGTTGACCCTGATAGGGGTTGCAGAAAATAAATTTCGAGAAGATATTTACATGGTTTATCAGGGCTGAGTTATAAAAAAAACTGGATGAATCGCTGTTTCTTACGTTAGAATGGCCAAAAAATCAATAAAGGATATAAAATATATGTTTAAGGGAGCAATTGTCCGGACGCCTGGAAAAAATGTGATCGATGGGTTGACGACTGCAGAATTGGGTCGGCCTGACTACCAAAAAGCGCTTGTCCAGCACGAGCGATATATAGATGCGTTAAAAGAGTGCGGGCTGGAAGTGCTGGTGTTGAGTGCAGATGAACGGTTCCCTGATTCAACTTTTGTTGAAGATGCAGCACTGTTAACGAAAAATTGTGCAATTATCATGAATCCCGGCGCACTTTCACGACGAGGGGAAGTTGCTGAAATAAAAAATGTATTACAGGGTGATTTCGCAAATATCGAGGAGGTATGCGGTTCGGGAACGGTCGAGGCCGGAGATATTATGATGGTCGGCACACATTTTTATATTGGTCTGTCAGAAAGAACCAATGCTGCCGGGGCCCAACAGGTTATCGAGCTTCTCGAAAAATATGGTATGACTGGATCTGTTGTAAGGTTTGAGAATGTGCTGCACCTGAAAACCGGAGTATCCTATCTGGAACATAACAATTTGGTGGCTTGCGGTGAATTTTTAACGAAAAAAGAATTCAAAAATTTCAATATATTGGAAATAACAGATGATGAGAGTTACGCTGCTAATTGTATATGGGTGAATGACAGCGTGTTGATTCCAAAAGGCTTTTCTAAAGCACGAAACACAATCGAAAACACGGGTTACAGGGTAAAAGAGATTGATGTATCTGAATTCCAGAAAATTGATGGTGGCTTGAGTTGTCTTTCATTACGGTTTTAGTACCTTACGCCTGGTTTTCTTGTTTTCCACCCCTCAAAAGAGGGCTAAACCGAATTCTGGGGCTTGTCTGAAGGGATAAGCATTTTATAAATTTACAGTAAAGATCAACGGAGTATTTCATGAAATTAGAAAAGGACACGAATATTGGATTTATAGGCATTGGAGTGATGGGGAAAAGTATGGCCCGCCACCTGATGAAAAGCAAATACCCTGTACATATTTACGCCAGGACGAAGAAGAAAGCAGAAGAGCTCATTGCGGAGGGTGCCGTATGGGAAGAAAGTGTCGCTGCTTTAGCCTCCAAATGTCAGGTTGTGTTTACCATTGTCGGTTTTCCCCCTGATGTGGAAGAGGTGTATATGGGTGAAGGGGGAATCTTGGAAAATATTTCTTCCGGTGGGTACGTTGTTGATATGACAACCTCAAAACCGGAACTGGCTGCAACCATAGCCGATCAGGCGCAAGAGCTGGGGGTTTTTGCCCTTGACGCTCCTGTTTCTGGAGGAGATGTGGGTGCGCGGGAAGGCCAGTTGTCCATTATGGTGGGTGGCCAAAAAGAGGTCTTTGAGACAATTTTGCCACTTTTCGAACTCATGGGGACAAATATCGTGTACCAGGGGCCTTCCGGAAGTGGACAGCACACCAAGATGTGTAATCAGATTATTATTGCCGGAGGAATGCTGGGCGTAACTGAAGCCCTTGCATATGCGAATCATGCTGGGCTTGATGCTTCATCGGTACTTGAAAATATTGAAAGTGGTGCAGCCAGAAGCTGGCTGCTTACAAATCTCTGGCCAAGAATAATTAATGAAAATTTTGAGCCTGGATTTTATGTGAAGCACTTCATCAAAGATATGGCTATTGCCTCGGAAACAGCAAAAAAGCTGAATCTTGACACTCCCGGCCTTGATCTGGCGAAAAGTCTCTATGAGAAACTTGCAGAGCAAGGCGGTGGCGATGATGGTACACAGGCGCTTTTTAAAATCTATGCATCAAAAGAGTGAGAAATGCGGGTTAGGGGAGTGTGATCATGCTCCTTTCGAGATCGAGAATGAGATCTTCGGGATCTTCCAGGCCGATATTCAGTCTGATGATTGTTTTTCCGGAGTAGATTGACGGGGTGTCACGCTTTTGTCTGGCTGCAGTTAAAAGGCTCTTGTAGCCACCCCAACTGTAGCCAAGGCCAAAATGGTCGAGCCCGTTTATGAACTGTGCGAGTTCCTTTGTGGTATAGTCCTTTTTAAATGTGAATGCAAAAAGGCCGGAAGACCCGCTGAAATCACGCTTCCAGAGATGGTGCTCGGGGTGAGTCGGCAGTGCGGGGTGGATAACAGTATCGATTTTTTCATGCTCTGTCAGTCGGACTGCTATCTGCAGAGCTGATTTCTGGTGTTGCTTTAATCTGGTGGAAAGTGTTTTTAAACCACGCAGTGCCAAATAACAGTCACTGTCCGGGGTGTACAGTTCTGTAATTGAATAGTAGTTGCTGAACAGACGACCATATTTCTCGTTAACAGTGACTGCACCCATCAGTACATCGGAATACCCCGAGATGTATTTTGAAACGGCCTGGATGGAAATATCGACACCAAGATCAAACGGCTTCAGGTAAAGAGGGGTTGCCCAGGTATTATCCAGGGCTGTTACTATGTTTTTTTCCCGTGCAATAGCTGTGATGGCGGGTATGTCCTGAATCTCAAAGGTGTTAGAGCCCGGAGATTCGAGGAGTATCATAACCGTGTTAGGTCTGATGTACTGCTCAATGTCTTTACCCACAGAGGGGGGAATGAGGGTTGTCTCAATATTGAACTGAGTGAGGATTCGTTTACAAAATCTGACCCCGGGACCATAGGCATTGTCAACCACCAGTATATGGTCGCCACTTTTTGTGAAGGCATAGAGGCTGTTCTGGATTGCGGCAATACCGGAAGGAAACACCCGGGTTACGAAACCACCTTCCAGCTCCCTGAGCGCTTCCTCAAGACTTCTTTGCACGGGAAATCTGTCAGTTCCATAAGTGGGGCCGTTATACTGTCCTTTTCCTGCCAGGCACATATCTTCATAAGTATCAAACAGTACAGTGGAACCGCGATAAACTGGAGGGTTTACGGTGGTGGGTAAACTGCTGCCGTTGGCATCAGCAGTCCAGAAATGGTTGATAATTTTCGTTTCTTCCTGCATTTTTTAACTCCGGTTGGATGTCGGTTGAACTTGCTTCATTATCCCTGTTAAGATGCAGACAAACACCGATTAACGGTAAAAATTTCTGCACTCTTTTCAGTACCAGCTTGATGGGTATAAGTACCTTGGTGGTATATGTAATCACATAATTTCAAAACACATTACTCAGTTTCTTGTTTTTTGTGACAGGGTTTCTGGAGTAAGGTACTAAATCATAAGTCAGCCATCTTGCTTACTGATATAAACTTTTTTAAATGAACCTGAAGTGGTGAAATATGAATACTGCACATTTTGTTCTTGCTGGATGGTTGTTGGACGGAAGCGGCGGGCCTGTCCGCGAAAAGGTACTCCTGCAGATCAAAAATGGCACTATAACCGGTATAGAAGAATATTCCAGAGAAAATAGCCCAGATATCTCAAATGTTACGGACCTGTCTCACTGTACAGTCCTGCCTCCCCTTATAGACAGTCACGTTCATCTTTTTATGTCTGGAACTATTGATCAGGAGGTGAGAAAAAACCAGCTTACAGCAGGCTATGACGAGTTGAAGCCGGTCATTGATCGCCATCTCAAGTATCTTTTCAGCCATGGTGTTCTTGCCATAAGAGATGGCGGCGACTGGGCGGGTTATGCTTTGAGGTATAGAGACGATTTTGCTGGAAATTTTCCTGTACAAATCAAAACTGCGGGGCGGGCCTGGAGACAAAAGGATCGTTATGGCAAGCTCATTGGCAGGTATCCAAAAGATGGACAATCATTAGCCGCTTCGTTTTCTGAGGACAGTGAAGATGCTGACTGGGTGAAACTGGTAAATTCTGGACTCAACAGTCTGAAAACGTACGCAAAAGAAACCAGCAGCCAGTTCGATCCCGATGAAATCTCCGGACTTGTCCTTGCCGCAGGGCGATCAGGAAAAAAAGTAATGGTGCATGCCAATGGTCACATGCCGGTAAAACAGGCACTAGAGGCCGGGTGCCATTCTATTGAGCATGGATTTTTTATGGGAAAGGAAAATTTGCAGCTGATGGCAGAGAAACAAGCCGTCTGGGTTCCGACTGTTTACACGATGAAAGGGTACGCTGAAAATTTTAATCCCCAAAAAAGTGATGGTGATCTTCGGGTGATCAATAGAACTCTGGAGCATCAGCTTGAGCAGATGGCGATTGCAAGAGAACTGGGCGTGACACTTGCGCTTGGGACTGACGCCGGCAGCCTTGGAGTACTCCATGGGGAATCCATGGTAGAGGAGAT
This sequence comes from uncultured Myxococcota bacterium, assembly GCA_964196355.1. Taxonomy (GTDB): domain Bacteria; phylum Desulfobacterota; class Desulfobulbia; order Desulfobulbales; family Desulfocapsaceae; genus Desulfomarina. The sequence continues at coordinate 3,302 of CAXMTO010000420.1, read as the reverse complement.
GAAACTGTATAAAAAAGCCGGTTTTTCTCTACCGGAAATAGTGCGATGCGCAACATATAATGGTGCTAAGCTCCTTGGGGTCGAGAAGGATATGGGGCTGCTGCAGGTCGGGAGACCGGCAACTTTTCTGGTAGCCAGAGGAACCCCTGCCCAGCTCCCTCGCAAACTTTCATATCTCGAAGACATCTATCGGGATGGCAAGCCGTGTGGGATGTATCGAAAAAATCCGATCAAAAACGTTGTGTAGCTGGAGTCGTTGTATTACCTGCAGCTCTGAAGCGAGGTGTGGCAAGGGGAAACCGTTAATTTCCATGCCATTAATTCGGCTGCACGTACTGATCATATCGCTTCAGGTAGATATCTGAGAGGGTCAGAAAGGCGGTGATAATGAGTGGGCCGTAAATGATCCCAAGGACCCCGTAAACGCTCAATCCTCCAATGATAGAGAGGAAGACGAGAAGGGTGTGCATTTTTACCTGGGTCCCGACCATTTTGGGTTTAACCAGATACTCGACGCTAAACGAAAGGATGATATAAAAGATAAAGAGGAAAATACCTGCGCCCATTCTATCGCTTAAAACAAGAATTATCGAAGCTGGAATCATGACAAGGCCAACCCCGAAGATAGGCAAAAAAGCCAGGATTGCCATGATGGCGCCCCAGAGAATGGGAGAGTTTAAAGCAAGAATGGAAAATATGGATCCTCCGAGTATTCCTTGAATGAGCCCGCAGATACCGTTTCCCTTAAGAATTGCATTGGCAATTTCCTGAAATTTATCTATGAGAATATGGTCTTCATCATCTGGAAGAGGGGAGAGCTTAACCATGTAATCCATGAGTTTTGGTAGATCAATCAAAAGAAAAAAGATTATCAGAATCATAAAAAAGAAGAGGAAAAGAAACTGGAGAATGTTAGCTGCCCATGCACTGGCCTGGCTGTAGAGCAACAGACCTCCCTTTTTGGCAAGATAGGAAAATGAATCTGAGATATACGAGGGGTTGAATTCAAAACCGACTTCTTTGAGCTGTTCCTGCAATTGCAGGATAAGCGGGCTTTCCTGGATAAACAGCTGGAGTCGTAGAGCGACCCGGCTGTCTTTGCCCCAGTTGTAAAGATTCAGGGCTTCATCGGTGAGAGCCAGGATAAAATAAACCAGAGGGATGAAGACAATGGCAATGATGAGCAGACAGGTTAAAACAGAGGCCGCAGACTCAGGGATTTTTTTGTTGAGGGCAACATAGAACGGCCGGAAAAGGTTTGTCAGCAGGAACGAGAGAATAAGAATAGACCAGAATGGCCAGAGGATTCTGCCAAAAAAGAAAATGGAAACTAAGAAGATGAGAAGAAAATATTTTATTCCCATTCGATTGGGAGGAAGTACGGTGTTTTTCGTGTCCATTGCTATAAGGTGTTTCCGTCGTGTAAAAAAGGACAGACAAAATGGAATTGAGGACAAAAAGCCTTTTGATTTATTGATGAAAAGTAACGTGAGAAGTATATATCCTCTGTGGAATTAAGCAAAGAAAAAATAAATGGCGGTGAGGAGATTGGTACAATGTGGAAAGACGTTGAAGTTGCATTGGAAAAGGTAACAGAGGAGAAGCGAAAAGAGAAGCCTTCCCAGGATAATCTGGGTTTTGGTGTCCATTTCACAGACCATATGTTTATGATGAAATGGGACAGAGAGAATGGTTGGCATGACGCAAAGATATGCCCCTGCAGGGATCTGCAGATGCACCCCGCGGCAATGGTGTTCCATTATGGTCAGGCCGTTTTTGAAGGACTGAAGGCTTTTCGCGGGAAAGATGATCAGCTGTTCCTTTTTAGAGCAAAAGACAGCTTTGAGCGAATGAATGCATCTGCGTTGCGAATGTGTATGCCGAGAGTTCCCGTGGATAAGGTGTTGCAATCACTCAAAGCCCTGATTTACCTTGAGAGGGAATGGGTCCCGGTAGCGGAGGGTGCTTCACTCTATATTCGACCCACAATGGTAGCGGTTGAACCTGCCCTAGGCGTCAGGCCTTCCGACGCATACTGTTTCTACATAATCCTGAGCCCTGTAGGCGCATACTATAAGGAAGGGTTCAATCCAACCAAAATATATGTCAGTGATGAGCATGTGCGTGCGGTAAAGGGAGGGGTCGGTTATGCGAAAACATCTGGCAATTATGCGGCTTCACTTTTTACCTCTGAGCTTGCCAAAAAATCCGGTTGCACACAGGTGTTATGGCTAGATGGCTGTGAACACAAATACATAGAGGAAGTGGGAGCCAGTAATATCTTTTTTAAGATAGATAATGAGTTGATAACGCCTCCCCTAGATGGTGCAATTCTCCCTGGATTGACAAGGGACTCGGTTATTAAACTCTCAAATCTGTGGGGAGTAGATGTCGTCGAGAGAAAAGTTTCGATAGATGAGGTTCTTGAGGCAAGCAAAAATGGTCGATTGAAGGAGGCGTTTGGGACTGGAACCGCGGCAGTTATCTCCCCCGTTGGTGAACTCTGTTACAAGGAAAAAACCTACCTGATCAATGGAGGTAAAACAGGCAAATTGTCTGCTAGGCTGTTTACAGAGTTACAGGCCATCCAGAAAGGAGAGGTCGACGATGAATTCAAGTGGGTTGTCCGTTGCGGTTAGTTGGAATTATTGTTGTGATTTAATCCTGTTACAAGTGCATTGATAAGAAAGGAACAGAGGTTGTTTTTTTTTAATTTTGTCCCTTGATTTTTAAAAATCCAATCATATAGTCTAGCCCAGATTTTGGTACTTACTCGTAAATCGGGTATGAATAAACGCGGGATTCCATAGTATTGAAAAATCGATGGGCCCTTTTTGGAAACAAATCATTTGTAATGTAGGAGGAAATAATGAAGATTCGTCCATTGAACGACCGTTTACTGGTGAAAAGGTTGGCAGAAGAAGAGAAAACAGCAGGTGGTATCATCATCCCTGATTCCGCCAAAGAGAAGCCGGCTGAGGGTGAAGTGGTTGCAGTAGGACCTGGCAAGGTGAGCGATAGTGGTGACAGAGTTGCACCCCAGGTTGCAGTCGGTGATCGTGTACTTTTTTCCAAGTATGGCGGGACTGATGTCAAGCTTGACGGAGAAGATTTTCTTATCATGCGTGAAGATGACATTCTTGGAATTATCGGATAACAAATTAATTCAAGACTATAACGAATAACATAAAGTACAATTGATCTTTGATAAAAAGATCCTGTTGATAAAGGGAGAATTGAACAATGGCTGGAAAAGAAATTAAGTATGGAGTAAAGGCTCGTGAGTCTATTCTCATCGGTAT
>CAXMTO010000419.1:0-3586 GCA_964196355.1 uncultured Myxococcota bacterium | reverse complement strand
ACCTTTTCCAGAGGTTGTGGTGCATAGTGAATGCAGTCACCTCCACCGAATATTTCCGGGTGTTGGGGGCATTGCAGGTATTCGTTTACCAGGAGCCCTTTGTCTGGACCTACAGGCAGGTCTGAAGCTGAAAAAAGAGGTGACGGCTGAACACCCGTTGCCAGGAAAATCAGATCGGGCAAATGACTTTTGCCATTTTGCATGATCAGGCTCCTGTTTTCGATCCGCGACACATGTCCTGATTCGTCAATTATAATATTTTTTCGCTGAAAATAGTTTCTGACTATGCTCTGTATTGCGGGTGAAAACTCCTTCATCAGTTTACTGCCGGCGAAAACACGGACTTTAACTCCGGGGCAGCCATTTTTTTCGGCAAGATGATGCGCATTGCCGGCAATTTCTACTGCTGCAGGGCCGCCGCCTATGATAGCGATGCTGAGTTTATGGTTGTTGCAGCCTGCTATAATCTGTTTTTTGGCTTCCTGGAGGCGTTCGATGGGCTTGGCACTGAAGATCTTGTCGGTTTTCCCTTCAATGGCTGAAAAGGGAACAAAGCTGCCCGTGTTACAGGAAAGAACATCGTATTCCTCACGAATTCCGGACTCAAGTTCGACCGTACGGTTGTCCGCATCGATACGAATAACCTTGTCTTTAATGAATCTTCCTCCCTGACGTTCGACCACAAAACGCGTTCTGAAACGAATATCATCGGCTGAATAAAAGCCGCTCAGCATGCCGGGCCCCATACCGGAATAATAGTGGTGGTCAGAAGGCTGAACCACTGTCACATCTAGACCTTGTTCTGTGAGCTGCCCAATATGGGCAAGCAGCATCATATGGGCGTGGCCGCCACCGGCCAGAAGAAGTTTTTTAGCCATTACTCTCACCCAGAATAGAATCCATCAGCTCCCCGAGTCTTTCGAGATGAGCTTTTTCTTCGGCCGCAATTTTCTCTAATATTTTTTTATTGTCACCATCCGGAGTACGTTGTGCTGCCCTGCTGTAGAGATCCAGGGCTTGACCCTCAATGGACATGGCCATGCCGATAACTTCGTCGACATTTTCCAGATCCGTGCCGAATCTCTGGAGGTACTCTTCCGTGGTGAGACCACCTTCGAGCATGTGCTTCTGCAGGCCTGTCTGGAAATCCTCCCGGTTATCAAAACCGGTGATTCGAGTATATTCGGCGAAGAGACGATCCTTGTGCAGATCCTCGATGGAGGCCAGCTGGTTGAAGATATCAGCAGTTTTCCGGGATTTGGCACATGGTGCCATCGTCTTATAGAAATCCTGTAATCCTTCCTCCAGTGAATAGGCCATGCTCAGGACCTCAATTGGGTCGGAAAGATTTATGAACAGTTCCATACCATGTTCTTCGTCATCTAAGGCTCTTTGACCAGTCCAGGCCTTGATGCCGCCGGAGAGGTTTATGACCTGGGTGAAACCGTTTCCTGTTAACTGTTGAGCCGCCACGCGGCTCCTTCCGCCAATGGCTCAGTAGACCAGCAGCGGTTTATCCTTTTGCAGCAGATTGTAGGAGTCTGAAAGTTCGGGAAGAGGGATGAGAATGGCTCCGGCAATATGGTCGTTATTGTATTCTGCGGGTTGACGCACATCCACAATTTGAACATCTGTGAGCTCATTTGCCCGGAGAAGCAGTTTTGCCTCTTCAGAATTCATGGACCTGGTGGGGGTAAAGAACTGTTTCCAATGCATATACTTCTCCATAGAGGGTTATGAGAATGATATTTTGCCACCGGACATGCTACATGAAAGTTTATGAAAACACCATTTCATCGTAGCGGGTAATCCGCTGACAATCAAGAGTACATAACAACTTTTTTGAGCCTGTGGCTATGGTATCCTCGATTTGTGACCTTCTTCGCCGGCTGTGCCCTGAAAACAATAAATTGTTGCGAAATAAGAGGTTATTATGCTACTAAAAGAGGGTGTAGATTTTATGGTGGTAGTTTACCAGCATAATTTGTGTGAAGATGATCCGGGGGAGGTCCTCGGGTAATTATCAATTTTTATGGAGGGAAAGATGCGCTATCTTAAAAGTTTGGTCATTGGCAGTACCCTGCTGTTATCTTCAGCAAGTCTTATTTTTGCAGGTAGTGGTGATACCCTGAAAGCCGTACAGGAAAAAGGATATATCCAGGCAGGTGTGAATGGTGAACTTTTTGGCTTTGGTAAGGCGGATCAGAAAGGTGTATGGAAAGGTCTTGATGTGGACACAGCCCGTGCCATTGCTGTTGCTGTCTTTGGTGATCTGAAGGATCGCGTACGCTATACCCCGCTTACAGCGAAAACCAGATTTACCGCACTGCAGGCAAAGGAAATTGATGTTCTGACCAGGAACTGTACACAAACACTCGGAAGAGATACTGCCCTCGGCCTCGACTTTGTACAGGTAAACTACTATGATGGCCAGGGTTTTATGGTTCCCAAGGCTCTCGGGGTGAAAGGAGCTAAGGAATTAGGCGGAGCAACTGTGTGTGTTCTTCCCGGTACCACCACGGAACAAAATGTAGCTGATTTTTTCCGATCAAATAATATGGATTGGAAAACAGTAACAATTGAATCGACCGCCGAACTTTCACAGGCGTTTTATGCAGGGCGTTGTGATGTGATGACCTCCGATGCATCTCAACTCGCAGGATTACGGGCAAGCTCCCCCAAGCCTACTGATTATATGATTCTGCCGGAAATAATTTCTAAAGAACCTCTGGCACCGGCAGTTCGCCATGGTGATAACCAGTGGAAAGACATTGTCAACTATGCCGTTCTGGCATTGATAAACGCAGAAGAGCTTGGCATCAATTCCAAAAATGTTGATGAAATGCTCAAGAGCAAGAATCCGAAAATTCAGCGTTTTCTTGGCGTTTCTCCCGGTAATGGAAAGGCTCTTGGACTGGACGAAAAATTTGCCTATAACATCGTTAAGCAGGTGGGTAATTACGGTGAGATCTTCGAACGCAATGTCGGTGTCAATACACCTCTGGGACTTGAGCGCGGTTTAAATGCACTGTGGACAAATGGCGGTTTGCTCTATTCGCCTCCCTTCAAATAATAAGTTGTAGCCGTTTCTTTTAGACGGTGTGATTGCAGACCCATTCTGAATTCATAGAACTGATTATTTCAGGATGGGTCTACACCAGTTTGCCACTCCACTTGTCAGGGGTAATTTGTTTGCAGCATCGTGGGTTCTTTATCATGTTGATCAGCACTTAAAAGACAGCACCTCTCCCCATGACTCTGCCCCCCATCTGTTTGATTTGCCAGGTCTCAGCATCGTTGATGCATGAGGTATCAATTTACAGTCAATAACCGGACGAGCCTCGATGGTTTCTAATAACGAAAGATCTGAGGGAAAAACGTACTTCTGGAATGATGAGAAAACCAGAGGTATCATTTACCAGGTGGTGACCGCATTACTGGTTGCCTTTGTTGGATATTACCTCATTTCAAATGTCCAGAACAATATGGCCCAGCAGTCTATTGCCAGTGGATTCGACTTTCTTGAAAAGGAAGCGGCTTTTGAAATAGGCGAAACGCTTATTGAGTATTCTGCGGCCGATAATTA
>CAXMTO010000418.1:0-31574 GCA_964196355.1 uncultured Myxococcota bacterium | reverse complement strand
GAACCCCAGGCAGAAGGAGAGGGGACAACAAAGTAACACAAAATTTTATGTGTGCCGAAGTGGTGGAATTGGTAGACGCGCACGCTTGAGGGGCGTGTGGGCTAGCCCGTGTCGGTTCGACTCCGACCTTCGGCACCATTTTTTTGTCCTAAGAAGTCCAGTAAAGATCAAAAAAGCCCCAGCCTGAGAAGGTTTGGGGCTTTTTTGTTGCCTTTTTTGTTCATTGTAGTCCAAAGCTGTCTGAAGAAATCCATTGTCAAAAGGGTGTACCAAAGGGGTGTATTTGAAATCATGATCGAACTGTGATGGAAAATACACCCCCTGTCCTTCGCAAAAATTAATCCGTGGCAAATATATCGTAATACATCTTTCTCCGTGCGGCGATTGAATGCAATTATCCTGAATAAGGTCTATTTGAAACAGACGATTTTAAGGCGAATCTTTTTCAAGGCTCAAATGCGTTCTGTCATTATGATAATATTCGAAATAGGAACAAAGAATGTTTTTCACTCGATTGCGGAAGAAAACGCCATAGATCGAATCCCGATCCCGCATCAGATACTTCAGCGCCGTCTCCCAAGGAAAGGCTTCCACTACCTGCTTGGGCTGTCCATTGGGCACTCGGATTTGAACTCACATTGAAATGGACGACCTTACGACGGCTGTGGCGCAGGATCACCAGGACGAGCAGAATATTAAAGGTGGCTGTCGGGCATCAGGTTCGATACGGTTCGTTCGGAAACCTCGAAACCAAGCCTGAGCAATTCCCCATGAATCCTGGGCGCACCCCAGCTTGGATTGGCTGCAGCCATCCTCCAGACAAGATCACGGATTTCACGACCGACTTGAGGCCTTCCTGGGCCTTTGGATTTGAATTTCTCATTCAGTTCCTTACTTTCAGACAAGACAGTGACATTATGCTGCTGATGTAACTGTGAAGCAATGAGGAAAACTATCTCGGTCGATCCATAGATTAAGGTGTCCATTTCGCAAGCCAATTTTTAAGAGTATGCGACCGTCACCTCAACAATAATACTGAAGACTCGTTGGCCTTTAAAAGCCTTGAAACTTTACTGCTGGGAAACACCCGTTCCAGAATTGATTTTTCCCCCATCCACATGGCCATAAGTCCCCATCGGGCCTGCTGAGAAACAAAGGTTTCCAGACTCTTTAATTTTACCAGTTCAATACAAGGGAAAATTTTCCTGGCCGAATAGTAGTCAATCAACCAGGACAGTTTTTTTTCAATTTTTTGCCGTACATCTTCGCCGTCAATCAACACTACAATATCCAGATCTGCATGAAAAAGAGTGACCATCTGGCTGACCATTTCCAAAGATTCCTGACTAATATTGTCATGATCTAGACAGCAAAGCACCTTATTGACTTTTTTATCCTCTTTGATAACCAGAACAGAACAGGAAGCGTCCTTTGCCACCTTTAAAGGAACATCCCCAGCATCTTCCCATATATAATCTTTTTGTGTACTGCACCCGAGGACAATGAGATCACATTCTGCCTTTTTAGCTTCTTCAAGTATTTCTCTGGAAGGGTTGCCCTTCTTCACCAGGGTGGAAATCTGTTTGTGAATACCGGTTTTTTTACTGCCATCAGACCCTGACTGACTATAAGGAGAGGTTTTTGGATCAAAGTAATCTAAAAACTTTTTGTGATAGGCCTCCAGCTTGCTGTGGATAATTTTTGAATCGTTTTTTGCAGCGGGTCTGCCCGAAGTAGCTGGCGTGCCAACTGGCTTGGTTGAAATTCCTAAAAGAATGATATCAGCCCATGTATTTTCTCCAAGTCGGGCAACCTGAGGTAATGCTTCAGCACTGTACTGGTTTTCGTCTGCTGCAAAAAGAATCTTCATATCGACCTCACTCTTTAATCTATTGTAAATTCCGGACAAAACAGGATAGGACAGGGAGACTTGGCGAGCATTTGTGCCATGTGGCTACTGCTTTCGGGCAGAGGAGAAACCAAAAGTGCATGATCCCGAACAAGCAGGGCCAGTTCGTTTGAGGACCCTTTTGCAGTTTTGATACTGGCAATCTTTTTCCCATATTTAAAAAACCTGCCATCAATGTCTGAAATTAAATCACTGTCATTTTCAAGAAAAGTACCCTTTTCCTTAGAAGCTTCAAAATGACAGACCAGGATATCAGGTTCAGCCGGTATTTCATCCCAGAGCTTTAAAAACCATGCTAATACAGATGAAAACGTATCCAGAGTTCCGACAATCTGTATTCCCCGGGTCAAATCCACCAGGTTTTTTACCATGAGTGCAGGACAGGGAAGGTTCCTGTAAAGGGGAGAATCAAGTTTTTCAAAAAACCTGTTCGGTTCAAAGGAATGAAGGAGCCCTTCAATGAAAAAATCGTAATGATTTTGGTCCATTTCTTCACGAATCACCTGGTCCCTTTCCCCTGGTACAATCTTGAGTTCACCCATGCTAGAATGAAAAAGCTCTTTTGGAACCATCCTGGCAATCTCATCTCTGACCCGCTCAAAAATTGCATTTTCCCATGTTTGCTGCACCCATCCGCCACCGGGTGAACGGCCGAGGTCATCCATATCCGGAACATGAATAGCCTGGACATTTAATCGACCCAATTTTTCTAACTGGCAGAGATAACGAATGGCAATGCTTGATGCCAGATCAGTCTGTAACGCAATCAATACATCTTGCATAATTAAAGTTCTCCTTTAGTGCTGTACAAGGGGATTTAATTTTCTTCGGCCTGCAAAGCATCTTCAGCCTTTTGAATGGCTTCACGAATTTCCTTCAATTTGAACGGCTTTGCTATAAAATCAAAAGCTCCTTTTGTGAGCGACTCTCTGGCAATCTCCAGAGTAGCATATCCGGTAATCATGATCACTTTTGTTTTCGTACTCTTTTCCCTGACTTCATTCAAGACCTGTATTCCATCAATATCATCCATCCGGATATCTGTAATAACCACATCAAAGGCTTTTTCTTTGATCCTCTCCAAGGCCGCAGTGGGATGAATAAATATTTCAAGCGTGTGACCTTCTTTTTCCAGAGAAGCCTTCAGCCTCTCTCCCACTATTTTTTCGTCATCCAGAACAAGTATTTGCATTGGCACGGTGTATCTCCTTTTTCTACTCTACCCCCAGGGCAAGATTTGTTGATGATTTAACTACCCGGATACTTTTTTGTATTTTCCGCCGTTGCCGATAAGCCCGTACTACATTAATTAATATAAGCAAGGTCCCGGTAATACCGCTGGTAAACAGAAAAAACTTACTGATATTGTTAAAGTAAACGTCCAGCGCCGGGTCCATATCAATCAGCCCTAACTGGCGTAGATACATGGGGATGGCAATAGCTCTGCTGATCACGCATAAAAGGATAATCACACTGGTCACCATGCGGATATACCGCTCATTAACGACCTTCACTCCATAAACTCCCAGGTAGATACCTACCAAAGAACCCAGGTACAACAACACGGTCAACCGAATATCCACATATCCCTGGAAGGCATAACTTAACGCCCCATAAGCGCCCATAAACATGGCAAGGTAAAGCTCTGTACCGGCAGCTACGACCGTTGGAACTCCAAAGACATAAATCATAGCAGGAACACCGATAAATCCACCGACACCGATAGTTCCAGCCAGGTAACCCGTGGCAATGCCCATCGGCAACAGAACCCACAGACTGACCGTTACATCAGCGACCTTGAAATAGATCATAGGGGGTAGATTCATTTTTGCCAGTGCATCAGCTATCTGTCTGGACGGACCGGAATTATCATCGTTTTTCCCGCTATTCTTTAAGACATCACGCAACATTGAGACGGCCACAACTGACAGAATCAGTGCAAACACAAGGCTGATATACAGGTTCGCTCCGGCCCCTTTTGAAGCTCCGTGCCCGGTTCCCCCCTTAAACAAGAAACTGTTTATAAAAACGGCCACCTGAATACCTACCACAGCCGACCCTAAAACATACATTGCCAGTTTCTTATCTACATTTCCGGCCTCACCGTGTTTATGGGACCCAACCATAGCTTTGCCGAATTTATGAGTGATATTGCTGGCCACAGCTATGACCCCTTCTACACCAAGATTCATCATCCCCGGCGTCATGAAAAAAGCTCCACCACTACCGATAAACCCGCTGAGCACTCCTCCGATAAATCCTAGAAGAATAACCTGCAATGCCGTACCCATATCTATATGTATAAAATGTGCAAAAAGATGTTCCATAAAATTCTCTCTTGTAAAATTGTTTAGGCCCGATAAACGGGATTCGGGTCAACGCCTCTCTAGTGTAATTCACTGAGTGCTGTGGTTTAAGAAGTAAGGTTAATCTATACCAACGATTTTAAGAATAAGTCCGGTTACCGTGCTGTACACATAGGCCACCAGAGGAACAAACAATGCAACTCCAGCGGAAGCCAGCCATTTATATCTGGTATGGAGATCACCACCCAGAACATTTAAAATAGGCTCCTGAAAGGTGAATACCAGCAAATAGATTAAAACGGTTGCCATGGCAAAACCGAATAATTTGAAAGCCTGATTTTTCCCAAAAAGAAAACGGGAATGAAGTTCTTTTGACATAATAACCTGGGCTTTAAGTTTTTCTTTCAAATCCAGCCCCATCTCACGACTTAATCTCGTAGATGTCTGATGCCCTTTTGCAAGAAAAAGATTCCCAAGTATAATCAAAGAGTAGGTGTTATTGTCCTTGACTGCATCGATCACTTCCCGGCTTGCTCCGGATATGGAAAACCCTCCAGCAGATCTCCCGATCGCTATTAATTTCTCCACGGTTCTCGAAAGCCCTTTGTCATCGTGTAAACCTTCAGTGTCGTCATCTTCAACACCACCGGTATCTATCTGGGAAGACAAGTTATCAGCTTCATATGTCACCTTAAGCGGCGGCCTGGATGCCGATTCACCATCTGAATCCAGACGTAGAAGCTCAATAGCAGCAGCCCACCGTTTTGCCAACTGGGTGACTTCATCAAAATCTTTCCCGTCGGGGGCAAAGGATTCCTGGATCCACAGAATATTTGTTTCCGCCATCGTGCAGATAATTTCATGACACCCTTTAAGTCCCTGAAGTGCTCGAGAAATACTATCGGCAGAAACTTCCTGCCGAGGCATATATGTGATGGTTACTACACCGTTAATCGCCCGAACCCCTAACTCCATCCCAGAAGTTCCGGGATCTTTGGCAAGCTGAATTTTGGCGTTGGCGGCAAGACATTTGTTATCCAGCTCGTTTCGACTTTCTTCAGTAAGTTTGAAGTCCTGAAGGAGTGCGGTTTCATATAAGATAGAAGAAGCATTTTCAAGGCTCATATGTTCTAAATTAATGAATAGATCATAAGCCATCGGATTTTCAGAAGTTTCACGATGAACATAATGGACCCATTTGGCAATGTCTTTGTCCAGCTTCGCTATATATTCTCCCGCTTTTTCCTCCGGAAGATTAAGCTGTTTCATGGCTCGCTCAATACGTATTTCCAATCTACTCCCAAGGCCGACCCTCAATAAACCGCGAATTCCAGGCAAGAGCAGATGCCCCGCCCGGCCATGATAAATAAGGTTCCCGTCTATTGCCGTTTCATAAATAGTCTTGGTAACCAGAGCGAGATAGAGGTCTCGTTCCCTGGCGAGTTTTTCAGTGATAACGGGAGACTTTATTATGGAGGCCTCAAGTCGACTTAACTTAATCCCGCTTTCATGGGCTTTCTCCACCACCTGTTCACGGCTGTAAAGCGGCCACCCTGTTTTTCCCGCCAGGCTTTCGGCCAGTTCAGTGCCTAACCCCTGGGGCGAGCTGGAAATCAATACAATCGGCATAATGTTTTACCTTTGTTAAATAGAATTAGTATTATCTTTTCCCTCTACTTTAATAATTTGAACGGATGCTCCCGGTTTAATACCTTTAATGGCAGATTCCAGCTCGATGTCTGCAGCACCTATCACAATCAGGTTAATATGTTCTGTTTTTATGATATTGAATAACTCCACACCAGGCACCTCGCCTGCTATATGAAAGGATATGGACATTCCCTCTGCACAGGCGCTGTGTACCATTTCAAGACAAGCCTGTTCCAATGGTATCGTCTGATCCTGAGTGCAATTTTCATTTTTGAACAAAAGAACAAAAATCTTTGCCCGGATCCGTTCAGACAGCGCTAAAGCATGGTATAGCGGCTTTAAATCTGAACTGTGGCTGTCAAAAGGTACGAGTATCTTCGCCGTGTTCAAAAGTTTCCTTTCCTTAAGGTTAGGATATAATTACGTGATTTTTGACATAGGCTATACATAATTCATGCCACTTCGTAATTACTTGCAATTTCAATGTGTTATGGGTTTTTCAGGTCAAACAGACTATAAGGGTTGATTCATTTTGAAACAAAAACGAAGAATATCGCTCTAGATTACTCCAGGTGGGGCCGGAAACAGGGGACTGACAGGAGGGCAGACTGTTGTTTCGATTTGGAACGTCAATCGATCAGTCCAGGTTGAATCGCTTCATCTTTCGCCATAAAGTAGTCCTGGGAATTTTCAAGATGTCAGAAGCTCGTCCTTTACGGTATGCGGTTTGGGTCAGCACTTTCTGAATATATGCTTTTTCCATCTCTTCCAAAGATTTCCATTCTGTATCCTCAAGGCTAGTGATCGACAGGTCCAGAAGGTCACCGGGCAGGTCTCTGCATCGGATAACAGGCTTATCAGAGAGGGCAACTCCCCTCTCAATTATGTTTTCGAGCTCCCTTATATTGCCGGGGAAAGGGTATCGCATCAGAATGGCCACAGCATCTTTGTCTACATGGGTGACATGTTTATGAAACATCCGGTTGTACCGTTCCAGGAAATGGTGAATTAATAAAGGAATATCTTCTTTTCTGTCCCGAAGGGGCGGAAGAGTGATTGATACCACTTTAAGCCGGTAGAACAGATCTTCGCGGAAATTATTTTGTTCTACTTCCTGTTGAAGGTCCTGGTTGCCCGCTGCAATCAGACGGACATCTACCGGAAACGGTTTGACTCCACCCACTCTGGTCAGGTTCCGCTCCTGAACAAATCTCAAAAGTTTCATCTGCATATTCAAGGGCATCGAGCCTATTTCATCAAGAAAGAGAGTCCCTTTGTCTGCTGATTCCAATAGGCCAATCTTGGTATCCACGGCGCCAGTAAAAGCACCTTTCTCGTGTCCAAAAAGCTCATTGGCGATAAGATCATCTGTAAACCCACCACAGCTGAAAGCGATAAACGCTTCTTCCCTTCGTATACCGAGGAAATGAAGTGCTCTGGCGACCAGTTCCTTCCCAGTACCACTATCCCCTTGAATCAGAATATTGCAGTTCAGGGAGCAGACTTTTTTAATCAATGCCAATACTTCCTGAATAGCAGGAGAGTGACCAATTAAATACTGCTGTCGAGACTGGCTGAAGAGTTCTTTTTTCAGTGCCTGGGTTTCTTTGACAAGTTGGACAGCTTCAAGAGCACGCATGGACAGGGAGCTCAGTTCCTCAATTTTCACCGGTTTGACGACAAAATGAAATGCACCTTCCTGAATGGCACGAACCGCAACATCTAAAGATCCGTGGCCTGTAATGATGATTAACTGGGTCTGGGGAAACCGTTTCCTTACACTTTTCAGGACATCCAGCCCATCCATTCCTGGCAGTTTTAAGTCACACAAAACCAGATCAAACAAGGCTGTTTTCATTCTTTCAAGGGCAGATTCTCCATCCGGAAAGGTCTCAATCTCAAAATTGGTCCGTCGGGCAAGTCCTCTTTTGATTTCACGGCGTGCAATGGGTTCATCATCAATTATAGCCACCCTCATAGGACTGATATTTTTTGTATAATCCATGTTTAAGCTCTTACCGGAAGGAAAATGGAAAAGCAAGTCCCTTCACCTGACTTGCTTTCAACGGTTATCCTGCCGTTATGGCGCTGAATGATATTGTATGTAACAGAAAGACCGAGTCCTGTTCCCTCTCCCTCTTTTTTTGTGGTAAAAAAGGGATCAAAAACCGAATCAAGCTCCTCCTTCGGGATACCAACCCCGGTATCCCGTACATCTATTCGAATATCACCTGAATCAGGATCGTGCTCAATGCTCAGTGTCAATTCTCCACCATCGGGCATGGCCTGGATACCATTGAGCAGCAGATTTACCAGTGCCTGCTGGAGCCGGCTTTTATCAATAGGAACAATCGGCAGGTCTTTCTGGATTTGAGCATGAAATTTCACCCGTTTAATATTCAATTCATTTTTCAACAGCCGTTCGGTTTTCTCAACCATTTGTTTTATAGAAATATTTTCAAAATGATCCTGGTCTGTTCTGGAAAACTCCAGCAGGTTTTTCACAATTTCACTTGACCGGTCAGCCTGATCCATCAGTTCATTATAGAGTTTCATACGCTCTTCCAGCGACAGTACGCCTCCTTCTTCCAGTAAAGAATCAACAATCAGGGAAATATTATTAATGGGATTATTCAACTCATGGGCAACACCTGAGGTGAATGTTCCGATTGATGCCAGCTTACGGGACTGAAGGAGCTGTTCCTGCCCGGCATCAATCTCCACAACCATTTTATTAAAAGCATCAATACAGTCGGATACCTCGTTTTTTTTTCGACTAACATGTCTTGTTGGGCTAAACACGCCTTTTCTCGCATTCTCGGCAGCGGTCCGCAACAATGAGAGTGGTTTTAAAACGTCTTTCCGGGTCATCTGTATAACAAATAACAATATCAAAACAAATCCTCCACCGAAACCGAGTGGCATTATCAGCATTTTTTTAAAAACTCGAGAAATTCTGTTTTGTTTTTCATTGAGCAATTTTTCTCCGAAGGTAGCTAAAATAGCCCCTCTAGCCCGGAGGTTTTCCACATCTGAGAATCCTTCACCGACCGCATCTTCTTTATGTTTCAAGATTTTATTGTATTCTTTTAAGGCTACCGCACATTGCTTATATTCAAAGGTGCCCAAAATACTTTTCATTTCCTTTTCCAGCGTTAAAAAGAGCTTTACTGTCTTTGACAAGTAGTGGTTCATCTGTTCCAAATGGACAGACTTGCCGGTAAGAAAATAGTTTTTCTCATACCGACGTAACTCTAGTATATCACTATTGAAATCATCAAATTTTTCTATAAGTAATATTTTTTTTTGAAGGGCAAAAATATTATAATAGTGTACACTTGTCATCCCGGTTATAAACGAAAAACTAACAATAAGAATAATAATCAATCTGCTTCTAATGGTATGCATATGAATCCTGAAATGAAATACTCAGACATTGAAACCTGCATTCGGTCATAACTGATTTTTTGCTTTCATTTGGTGTTTAAAATTGAGGTAGAAATGTCTATTTGCAAATTACCCTGACGTTTTTCCAACGCGGAGCCAGCATGCAGAGTCTGCCTGACGATACTCAGGTTAACCCTCAGAGCCGAATTGTGTCAATGGCATTTCTCACCCTCTCCCTAAAGACTACATTTAAGTAACCTGTCTTGACGGTTTTTTTTCACGTTCAACGTTACCGTTCATTTGAGAAAAAGAGTGCAACTCAACTGGTTGATGGTATTACTTGAAACATGGTTAACGGGATTAAATTTGAAGTGATGCGTAATTTTTATTCATATCTCGATATGTTTGAAGCTTTGCAAACAGGAAGATCAATTGAGCGGCATTCGATAAAAATACGAGCCTCACATTGGTTGCAGATCGTCCGGTCAAGACGTTTGAAGATTCGCGAGAGCGCCTCGTGCTTGGATTCAAAAATATTGTCAAGACCGATGGTGAGAAGATAATCGAGAAATCTGAATTCACCGCAGATTTCCTCCTTCATATCATAGAAATAGAGTTGCCCCCCGGCCCTTCTACGCTCACCTGCAAGGTGTGAGAGGAACTCTGCTCCAGCCATATCTATGAAGTTGATGCCGCTGCCGACAATGAGCAGGTTCTTCTGTTCTGGGCTGGCTTCCATGAGTTGTGCAAGACTGTGACGGACATTCTGGATTGCCCCAAAATAGAGGGAGCCGTCTATGCGCACGATCTTGAGCTGCGGGCATTCAAGCAGGTATAAACTCGTGACAAATGATCGTGCTTTCTTGGCAGGATCCGGTACTCTTGACAGAATTTTGGGATGAGATGTGCGGTGCAAGTAAATGGTCAGCGAGAGCATGATACCAAGCAGGATGGCAAATTGCAGCTCGAGAAAGAGAGTTGCCAGAAAGGTGGAACACATGATTACCGATTCAGCCCTGCTGGTTTTTAAAAGCTTGAAAATATGTTTTGGATCAATCAGTCGCCAGGCAACAAGAAACAGTATAGATGACATGGCCGCTCTCGGGAGATAGGCGGCAAGCGGTGCGAGAAAAAGAACAACGGGTATCAGCAGGAGTCCGGCAAAAACGGCCGCCAGAGGAGTTTTTGCTCCGGACTCGTAGTTCATGGCACTGCGGTTGAAAGATCCTGTGGCAACATAACCGCTGAAAAAGCTGCCGACAATATTTGATAATCCCTGGCCGATAAATTCCTGGTTGCCATCAAGGTCCTGTTCTGTCTTATCGGCGAGGGACCGGGCAATTGAAATTGCCTCGGTGAGCGCAAAAAGCGTCATGGCCAATGCCGTTGGGGTTAGTACCTTGATATTCTGAAAGGTGATTGGCGGCAGGGAAAGCGGAGGCAGCGTCGAAGGCAGGGCTCCTACTGTTATTATCGCCGCCGTATCTTTTCCTGCCACTTCACTTATTATCAGGCTGGCCATGCTGCCAATAAGCATCGAGACGATCATATAGGGGAAAGACGGTTTGAAATGTTTTGTCAGTATCCCTGCAATAAGTGTGATCAGGCCAACCCCTACCGCATATGGGTTGATTTCAGCCCAGTGGATAAGAAGATTGTGTATTATCTCCTGGAAGTGACTGACACCTGGGTAAGTTAAGCCCAGAAAGTGCTTCATTTGGCTGGCAACGATCAGGATCGCGGCTCCGGCAGTAAATCCGACAATCACTGAATGGGATATGAAATTTACCAGTGAGCCGAAGCGTACCAGCCCCATGCTCAACTGAATAACACCGACCATTAGGGTTACTGCCAGTGCGAGCTGCACATACTCGGTACTCCCTGGGGTGGCCTGCAGGCTCAAGGAAGAGAACAGGACCATTGATGCAGCGGTTGTCGGACCAGAAACCAGAAGCCAGGAGGAGCCGAACAGGGCGGCAATCACTGCCGGAATCATACCGGTATAAAGGCCGTATTGGGGAGGCATTCCGGCTATGGTGGCAAATGCCACTCCCTGGGGGAGAACGACGATTGCTCCAGTTATGCCGGCAATCAGATCAGCCTTGATTGTTTTCCGGGTGACCATTGGCCACCAGAGAAGAAATGGCAAAAACAATGAAGCGCTTCTATGGTTTTTCGATGTGCTGCCAGATTCGACTTTCATATAAAAAACCTTTTCACAAATTCAACTGGAAAAAGATCAGCGGTGAGAAGGACAGCATACTTATGCTACTGTAGATACTCTTTTATAACAACAAAAGCTCATCCTTTAAAGTACCCAATTAAGCTGTAGATTGAGTAATTTGAGAGTGACTCTTTGCTACATTAAAAAAGCACCAAGAATTTGCTAGAATGATGCTAACACCCCACAAGGGGGTATAAGTACCATGGTGATATATCTAACCCGCATTTCTCATGAACATTGTGTCAATTTTCTGAAAGTGTTTTCACTGTAACAGTTTGCCACCCGTTCGATTTGACGAGAAAATTTACACAATGTTCACCAAAGGCCAGCAGATATGATCACATCTTCGGCGTCGCTACCCCAGCAAACATAGACTACTATAGTTCACTGAGGTGCTTCTTGAATATGTAATCATCCTTGCTGGTGAGAAATCCGGGCTAACAACATAATTTCAAAATACATTCCTCAGTTTCTTGTTTTTTATTGCAGTGTTTCTGGAGTAAGGTACTAAAGTTTTCAGTGACTCTGCATTGGCAATCCACGCAAGCATCGGCTACGTTGTACACCGACTGGAGCAAGGAGGGCAGCGAAGACAAACCACGCCTCCAGTGTCATATAAGGGGTGAAAAGTGAGACCGAGGTAATCCTTGATGAAGAAGGTTCCGACGATGCCGGTTAAGCCGGAGATACCTGCCGCCATATAGACCATGAGCGGCGGCAGGTAGGAGAGCCTGAAAACCTTTTATCCCTGCTGTTCCAATGGAATGTAAAATTTACCACTCTGCCTTTGGACAAGCAGTAACAGCCGGTCTTTATCTTTTGCCTGACTGATACTTTTTTTGACATCGTCAATGGATTTTACGGTGTTACGATTCACCTCGACTATAACGTCACCCTGGTGGATACCTGCTTTGGCAGCCGCACCTTCCGGATCGACTCCGACAACTGCGACACCTGTGTCAGCACTGATGCCATACCGTTCTTCCATTTGCGGACTCAGTTCGTGCAGCTGCATACCCCATTTTCCTTCAGTCTGATGTGAAGAACTGCTTAATTTGAAGTCATCAGAGGCAAGTTTACCAACTTTAACCAGAAGCTGCTCTTTTTTACCGCCTCGAAGCACAGTTACCTGTACCTCTTCACCTACCGGCGTAGCTGCCACTTTTACGGGTAGATCCTGACTGTCTTCGATATGCTTGCCATCAAAATCCACAATAATGTCTCCCCGCTCCAGACCACTCTTCTCTGCTGGGCTGCCGGCTACAACGTCGGCTACCAGAGCGCCTTTTGTTTCCTTGATGTCAAGAGCCTCCGCCAGACTCGGAGTAATGGTTTGAATGTTTACGCCAAGATAACCGCGGGTGATTTCTCCATGACTTACCAGTTGCGGGATGAGCGGCTTGGCAGTATCGACGGGAATAGCAAAGCCGATACCCTGACCCTGAGGGATAATTGCGGTATTGATCCCGACCACTTCGCCCTTCAGGTTAAAGAGCGGGCCTCCTGAATTACCAGGATTAATCGAAGCATCGGTTTGAATAAAATCATCGTATGGTCCTGCACCGATGACACGTCCTTTGGCACTGACTATTCCAGAGGTCACGGTGTGATTCAGACCAAACGGGTTACCGATGGCAACGACCCAGTCACCGACCTTCAGCAACTCGGAATCCCCCAGTCCTGCTGCAGGGAGATCCTTGTGCGCATTGATCTTCAGAACTGCAAGGTCTGTTTTGGGATCACAGCCTATGATTTCGGCTGTAAATTCTTCTTTATCCGCAAGAGTGACAGTCACCTCCTGAGCTCCCTCGACAACATGGTTGTTGGTGAGGATATAACCATCATTACTGATGATCACACCGGATCCGGCTCCATAGGTTTCATGATTTCCCTGCCCCTGAGGGATACCTCCAAAAAAGCGTCCGAAAAAATCGTCAAACGGCTCTCCCTGAAATTGGCGTCCCTGAAAGCCTGCTTTTTCAATTTTTGTCACTTTGACGTTTACAACTGTCGGGCTCATCTTTTTCGCCAACTCTGCAAAAGTGCCTGGAATCATTGATGGTAATGAGCTTGTAACGTGGGGGCCCCCAGTAATACCCTCAGCAATTGATGACTTTATTCCCTGTAATCCAGAGGCAACAAATACACCGACAACAAAAAACGGCAATCCCATTGTCAGAATTTTTCTGATCCCATACCATTTCTTTTTTCCTTCTTTATTTAATTTCTTATCCATGTCATCCTCCTAACATTGATTTTATGTTTGTTTAGATCTGATATAAAACCAGGTCTGCCCTTAACCCGCATTTCTCATGAACATTGTGTCAATTTTCTGAAACTGTTTTCATTGTAACAGCTTGCCACCCGTTCGATTTGACGAGAAATTTTACACAATGTTCACCAAAGGCCAGCAGATATGATCGCACCTTCCGCGGCGCTACCCCAGCAAACATAGACTACTATAGTTCACTGGGGTGCTTCTTGAATATGTAATCATCTTTGCTGGTGAGAAATCCGGGTTAGAGGACATAATAGGACATCAAGATTAAAGGAAGATTAACTGAAAATGACAAGATAGTAATGTTGGATAACACTCCACAAGGGGGTATAAGTACCTTGGTGATCTACCGGAGGAACTCATCCCGAACTTTTCCCGTTTACCGGGGTGAGGAGAGAACTGGAAGATGCACTGTAAAAGTACTGCCCTGCTTCGGACTGCTATTCACTGCAATATATCCGTTGTGTGCTTTTACAATGGAGTCTACGATGCTGAGTCCGAGACCAGCCCCCTTGCCATCCCGGGAACCTGTCTGTGTTGCGCGATAAAAGCGATTGAAAATGTGCTTTTGCTCGTCTGCAGAGATGCCCATACCCGTGTCGGTGACCTTGACAACAGCCCACTTTTTATCACGCAGAAGGGTCACAGTAACGATCCCTCCAGCATAGCTATATTTAATCGCATTGCCCAGCAGGTTCAAAAATAACCGTCTCAAGTGTTCCCGGTCACCTTCAACAGTTACAGATTCAGGTGTTTCCAGGATCAATTGGATGGCATGCTCATCTGCCACGGATCTTATCTGTTGAAAAATATCCGCCAGCAATCCTTTCAAGTGTATCCGCTGCCTGTCAAGCCGAAGAACACCGGAATCGGCACGAGCAAGCAAAAGGAGCCCCTCGACCAGATGATTGATCCTGTCGATTTCTTCAAGCCCGCTTGCAAGAACGTCCATGTACTCCTCCGGGCTCCTCTTTTGACGGAGTGCGACCTCCATCTCTCCTTTCAGGATTGTGAGAGGAGTCTGCAGTTCATGGGAAGCGTCGGCGCTGAACTGGCGCATCTGCGCAATGGCATCATTGAAACGGTCAAGCATCTCGTTGAGGGTCTTTGCCAACCGGTCAAGTTCATCGCCATTTCCACTCCCCTGGAGTCGCTGATCGAGATGCTCGCCACTGATTTTTTGTGCGGTTTGCGTCATTTGGTCAACCGGGCTAAGCGCTCTTCGAGCCAGCAGCCATCCCCCACCGCCTGCCAGAAGAAGGACAAGAGGAAACAGGGCGGCCATAACCAGGAGAAAACGACGGCGCGTCTTGTACATGTTTTCAAGGGACATACCAACCCGCACCAGATTGGTGAGACGGCCCGATTCGATGACAGGAACGGTGAGGACTCGTATCGGATAGGAGCCGGTGGACGTCACAGTCTCGAAAGAGGATTCCCCCCGGGCAGCATTTTCCAGGGCCTCAGGGCTGAGGGGTACATTCTTCTGTAAGTGACGCCCCTGACGCTCTGTATTAAGCCCTTCCTTCGGGTCAAAGATGTCAAAATGACGCTCAAGTGGTGAGAAACCAAAGAAGCGGCGAAAGAGTTCATCTACATCTCCTGGATAGAATGTCTTACCTTCTGCCTTAGCCTTCTCCGCCATAACATTGCCCATGCCGTTTAAGGCGTAGTCCATATCGCGGGAAAGACTGTAGGTCAAAAGACCATAGGCAATGGTACCCAGGAGAAGAAATGTGAGGGTGAGCAGGCCGGTATACCAGAGGGTAAGTTTTGAACCTATGGATCTGATTCGCATGCTTTACTTTACTTTCAACACGTAGCCCACCCCTCTTACTGTGTGGATCAATATGGGTTCCTGGCCGATGTCGATCTTTTTCCTGAGGTAGTTTATATATACATCAATGATATTGGTCGAAGTATCGAAACTCTGGTCCCAGACATGCTCCGCGATCATCGTCCTCGTGACAACACGCTCCTTATGACGCATCAGATATTCCAGCAGCGAGAACTCCTTTGAGGTGAGGTCAACATACTGATCACCCCGCACAACAGTTCGCTTTGCAGGATCCAGAGAGAGATCCGCCACCATCAGAACGGGTGCCTGTGTCTCCGACCGACGCCTGAGCAGGGCTCTGACCCTCGCCAGCAGTTCTTCAAAGGCAAAGGGCTTAGGCAGATAATCATCGGCCCCGGTATCAAGCCCTATTACCCTGTCCTCGATGGTGGCTCTGACGGTGAGAAGAAGAATGGGTGTTGTGATCTTTCCGGTGCGCAGGCTCCTGAGAACTGATAAGCCATCTTTATGGGGGAGGTTGACGTCCAAAATGATGAGATCATGGACATCATCAAGGCCCATAAAGAGTCCTGCATCCCCGTCAGATGCCCAGTCCACAGCATACCCTTCCTCTCTCAACCCTTTTTTGATAAAACTCGCGACCTTGCAATCATCTTCGACCAGAAGAAGTCGCATCTCCTTAACCTCCGCAACGGATTAAACAAATTTCTCTGCTCATTGGATTGTTTCGTTGTTTTTGTTCTGGCCGTACTCTCTTGTCTTGTAAATAACACTTAACACCGTATTGTCGATAGTGTAGATCGATTTTCTAAAAAGAAGTCTGTTTTCAAGAAATCATAAATCCATCACCTTCATATTTTTTTAATTTACGCCACAACGAGACACGATCAATACCAATGATCTTGGAAGCCTGAGTCTTGTTACCATTGACGTTTCTGAGCACTGCCAGAATATATTCCCGCTCATTTTCATCAAGGCTCTTTTGAGTGTCCATTTGTGCCATAGGGAGGGGTGGTGTCCTTTGAATAGAATGACCATGCAACTCAGCGGGGAGATGGCAGACCTGGACATCTTCTTTTCCGCAAAGCGCCAGTGATCGCTCTATAATATTTTCCAATTCTCTTGCATTCCCGGGAAAGTCATATTCCTCAAGGCACTTCAACGCTTCGGGGCTGATGGTGTGGGCTCGATCATCCTGACTTGAGAATTTGGCAAGAAAATAGTTGACGAGCAGGGGGATATCATCTCGACGATGACGCAGAGGAGGGATGTGCAAAGTTGCCACGTTGAGCCGGTAGTAGAGATCCTGGCGGAATACTCCACTTTCTATATCTCTTTTAAGGTCACGATTAGTGGCGGCGAGGATGCGTACATCGACAGGGATTTCCTTAGTATCACCGACCCGGATAATTTTTTTATCCTGCAGTACTCGTAAGAGCTTGACCTGCATGATCGATGACATCTCCCCAACCTCATCCAAAAGAACCACACCACCGGAGGCTGATTCCAACAGCCCCCGGTGCATCTTACTCGCACCGGTAAAGGCCTCTTTTGTATGGCCAAAGAGTTCGCTGAGCACAAGCTCTTCATTCATGGCACCACAGTTGATTGGTAAAAATCGCTTGTCGGCACGGGGACTGAGTTCATAAATGGTGCGTGCCACCAATTCCTTTCCGGTGCCGGTTTCTCCCGTGATAAGAATATTACATTCCAATTGCGCGAAATGAGCGATGGCATCTTTTAGTTTGAGGATTTCCGGATTGTGGCCTATAAACTGAGTGATCCCCTGCTGAGCTTGGACTCTGCGCTTAAGGTGGCTGATCTCGCGGCGCAGCATGAGCTTTTCAGTAGCCTGGATAATGAGGGCATGAAGTTCGTTCAGTTTGATCGGTTTGGCCATATAGTAAAAGGCACCGCGTGACATCGCTTCTACCGCGGAATTGATTGTGGCGTAGCCGGTTACAATGATAACTTCTATCTCAGGATGAATTTCTTTGGCACGTTTCATCACCTGCACGCCATCTACATCCGGCATTTTAAGATCTGTAATTACCAGATCAAAAATCCTGTGATCGATGAAGGAAATAGCCTCACTGCCACTGGCGGCGGTAGTTATCGTGTATCCTTTTTGTTCAAGGAAATGCCCGATATTCCGTAAACTTATGATCTCATCATCAACTAACAAGATACTGACAGTAGTTTCCGTAGACATGTTTCTCCTGAAGCGATTTAACCTGCCGTAACAAGGCCGACATTATAAAATGGGAGAGTGATAATAAACCGGGTACCCCTTCCTTCCTCCGACTTTACCTGGATGGTGCCATTGTGTTTTTGGATGATGCCGTAGACTACAGCCAACCCAAGACCGGTACCACTACCCTCCTCTTTGGTGGTGAAGAATGGATCGAATACCTTCTGCAGATTCTCCGGTTTGATGCCGACACCGGTGTCCCTTATTGTGATTCTAGCCTGATTATCTTTAGACACGGCCGTGATGGAGACCTGTCCCGGCAAAGTTTCAATAGATTGTACTCCGTTAATAATCAAGTTGAGCAGGGCCTCCACCATCTTCTGAACATCAAGCTTGAGGATGAAATGTTCCGGTACTGTCTGGTTAACAGTGACACCTGCGGGGATCTGACCGGCTACCAGCAGCATTACTTTATCCATGACTGTCTTTAAATTTACCTCTTGCATTGAGAAGGTGTGAGCTCGAGAAAACTCCAGTAGTCCGCGGACTATTTCACCTGCTCGTTGGGTTTCCTGATCAATGGTCTTTAACATTTGCATAATGAAGGGATTTTTTTTGACGTCGGCTTCAGCCATGGCAAGTTGGCAGGATGTGGCAATATTATTAAGAGGATTATTAATCTGGTGGGCTGTGCCGGAGGCCAGGGTGCCGATTGAGGAGAGTTTCTTGGCCTGAAACAGTTTCTCCTGCTGCTCTTTCAGGTCTGTGACCATCTTGTTAAAGGTACGGAGCACCGAACGTACTTCATCGTGTTTCGCCGGCAGTGGTAAGCGGTGAAAGGTGCCGCCCGCAATCTCCTCTGCTGCCTTTTGGATGGTTCTAAGAGGAAGGATAATTGAGCTGTACAGCAGGCACAGGGTGAGAAAGGAAAGGACGCTGAGCACAGCAACCGACCAGAAGAGGCGGATCCTGACGCTGTCGACAAAATCGGTCATTTTCCTCTGTTCATGCTGAACCAGTTGATCGGTAATGCTTACCAGTTCATGGCCAATCTCGCGCAAAGCTGCTCTTGAAAGACAATCTTCATCACTGCTTTCGAGCATACATTCAGTTCTAAATGTGGAAAATGTATTTTCGTATTCCAAAAGCGTTTTTTGCAGCTGATTCAGACGATCGGGTTGAGCGACTGCGCGCACATTTTTTTTCAGTTGAGGAATATATTTTTGAGCTTCATTCAGGTATTCGACAACGCGCTGCAAATCTCCTTCGTCGTGGCGAATGATGAAGTTTTTTTCGTATCGTCTGATCTCCAGACAGATATTATTCAGCTTACCAACCTGCATGAGAAGGGAGACATCTTCGTTGAATATCTTGAAGTCTCTGATAAAAAGACTACCATATACACCATAAAATATGAGATACAGGAAAAAACATAAAATCATTCTTTGGCGTATATTTAGAAGAATCATGACTGTGTTATCTGGAGAGTAATAGGATTGTAACTGACTGCATTTTCATCTCTTGAATCCTATCTGCAATTTTCAGACCATAACTTGTCCGGTTGAATGCCTTGATAAGAGCCGGAAGGGTGATGTTTTTAAAGTACTCTGCCAAGATGTACAGTTCCTCTCTTCTTTCTCTTTCAGGACTCACCATGATAAGAGTTCTTGGTCTTTCTTTTGCCAAAAAGCGTTGCAAATTGCAATCAATGTTTCATTTTGCAATAGTGCAAAGTGCAACACTTGCAGGGAAAGATTTTGAATTAGTGTTTCCACAGGAACAAGGAAAGGGCATTTTCCCCCTATCAGTGACTACTTACCGTCGTCCCACATATTGTTACATCTTGAAACAGAGAGCACTTACATCTTTTTCAATGAGAGCGGAATTTCCCCTTCCATAGTGGCACAGCGGTTGCAAAGAGAACACGACACATTCTATCATATGCACAGGTTATTTTGTAGAAGCAGGTAAAAAAACCGAAATGGAACTACTGGGACAACTGGGGGAAAAATGACTTTATCAATAGCGCTGGTCATGGGTGTACTAGTTCTGGCTATTTTGCTTTTTATTTTTGAGTGGGTGCGTGTTGATGTTGTTGGTATCCTTATGATGATCATCCTACCACTGCTTGGTCTGGTGACACCAGAAGAGGCGATCAGCGGTCTTTCCAGCAATGCTGTGGTGTCAATTATAGCTGTAATCATTATCGGTGCCGGGCTGGATAAGACTGGAGCCATGAACTCTCTGGCCAGGATGTTGCTCAAGTTCGCAGGCAGAAGCGAGAGTCGTATTATGGTGCTCATTTCGGGAACGGTAGCTTTTATTTCCAGTTTCATGCAAAATATCGGTGCTGCCGCTCTATTCATGCCAGCGGCCAAACGCATATGTCGGCAGACCAATATACCCGTTTCCCGTATCCTGATGCCCATGGGATTCTGCGCTATTATCGGTGGCTGTATCACTCTGATTGGTTCAAGCCCCCTGATTTTGCTTAACGATGTCATGAAAATTTCCGATCCTGACGTTGAAGCCTTCGGTCTTTTTGCTGTTACGCCAGTGGGTATTGCCCTGATTATTGCTGCTCTGCTTTACTTCATCGCCTTTGGTCGCTTTATTCTCCCTGCTGGACGTAGTCAGGAGGGAGGTGGCGGTCCCATGTCCAGCAATCTGGAACAAACCTACCATGATATAGGCAATCTCTTCGAAATAGAGATACCTGAATCTTTTAACGGCCCTAAAACTCTGGATGAATGTGAGATCCGGCCCATATTTTTTACCAGTGTAGTGGCCATTGCCTCAAAAGGCAGTACCACGAATTTTTGCCCGGATCTCACCGAGACTATTTCGGGCGGGGATACCATTGCGGTGGAAGGACCACCAGAGTTAGTGGGGAAGATGGCTCAGTCGTTTGGCTGGCTGATAAAGGAAGATCTCGATGTTTTTGCTGAGAGTCTCTCTCCCAACAACGCCGGAATCATGGAGACCATTATCTCGCCTCGCTCCGAATTGGTTGGTTCTACTCTGCGCACTTTTTCATTCCGAAAAAAAAACGGGGTCAACCCGCTAGCCATTTTTCGAGGCAACAAGACGTTTGTCGGAGGTATCTCTACTATGACCCTGCAGCCTGGGGACGCCTTGCTGCTTCAGGGACCTTGGGAAAAGTTTCACTACCTCAAGGAAAAACAGGGTCTGATTTTTACCGAGGAGGTTCAGGGAGAAATTATTCGAAATGAAAAAATGAAGTATGCTGTTGGTAGCCTCCTCCTGGCCCTGACTATGATCTTAGGCTTTCACGTCCAGCTTTCCATTGCCTTACTTTCCGGAGCAATGGCTATGGTGCTGAGTAGAGTGCTTTCCATTGATGAGGCTTATGAGTCGGTTGACTGGATGACTGTTTTTCTCC
Organism: uncultured Myxococcota bacterium; assembly: GCA_964196355.1. Lineage (GTDB taxonomy): Bacteria > Desulfobacterota > Desulfobulbia > Desulfobulbales > Desulfocapsaceae > Desulfomarina. The sequence continues at coordinate 10,428 of CAXMTO010000418.1, read as the reverse complement.
TTGGTGGTTTGATTCCCTTGGGTATTGCTTTTGAAAAGACAGGTGCAGCAAAACTTATAGCCGAGACAATTATGGGCGCGATGGGTGAGGTCTCCCCATTGATTTTACTTACGGTCATTGCTGTTCTCACATCGTTTTTTACCCTGGTGGCGTCCAATGTCGGTGCCACCGTACTTATGGTGCCCCTGGCAATGAATATGGCTGGCACGGCCGGGGCCGACCCGCGTGTTGCTGCCATGGTGGTAGCTGTAGCCTGCTCCAATACCTTTGTTCTGCCCACTCACCAGGTAAATGCCTTGATCATGCGTCCGGGCGGGTATAAAACCCTGGATTATTTTCGGGCTGGCAGTGGCATGACCATCCTCTATCTGGTTGTAATGATGACCGCCATCTCTGTCTTTTTTGGTATCTAACCCCGACGAGCGGGATAAGTGCCTTGGAGGTTACTTTAAGTTCTTAATTTCAATAGAGTCTCCAGATTTCTTGTTATGTATGACAAGTTTTCTGGAGTAAGGCACTAAATTAATTATAATCATAACCCGAAAGAAGGTGGATATGTTGTGCAGGAGTGAGGCCGAGAGAGTATACCAGCAAATTGAAATCAGCACTGACGGCACAAAGCGTGGATTGTCGGTAGGATATTGTTAAATGAGCTTTTTCAATAAGAGAAAAGAAAAAGAAAGTGTCACTCACGAAAGTGACCGCGAAGAGAATCGTCATCTCATTGATCTGAGGTTGAAGGTTAACAGCACTGATCTTCCAGAGCAGGTGGCTAGCCAGGTGAGTTCAGAATTGGATCGGCTGAATAAGATAGATCCTTTTGCAGCAGAGTTTTCTATTGGTATGAGTTATATCGAGACCCTGCTGTCCTTGCCGTGGTTTATTGAGACAAAGGACAACCTTGATCTGCAGCGGGCAGAATTGATTCTCAATCAGCACCACTATGGACTGCAGGCTACAAAAGCCAGGGTGTTGGAGTTTCTTGCCGTCAAGACACTGAAGGGTAAACAGAAGCACCGTATTCTGGTTGTTGATGATGAGGATATAGCTCGTACGAACCTGCAGCATTATTTTCGTGGTCTAGATTATATTGTGGAAGCTGCGATCAATGGTGTTGACGCTTTGCAGAGGGTCGAAAAAGGTCCGGCTATTGACCTGATTATAACCGATTTGAAAATGGATGGTATGGATGGTCTCAGCCTTATCGAAAAGGTAACGGAGCTGTCTCCTGATACTGATATAATAATGGTCACAGGTTATGCTACTGTGTCTACGGCTGTGGATGCATTGAGTAAGGGTGCTACTCATTACCTCCCAAAACCACTGCAGCTCGATGAGTTGAAGCGAACGGTGGAGGAAGTTCTGGCTAAACAGGCAAAGCTACAAGTGTCCAATGGGCCGGTCCTCTGCCTCAGCGGTCCTCCCGGCACCGGCAAGACCTCCATAGCCCGATCGATTGCAGCCGCTCTGGGACGAAAATTCGTTCGGCTCTCCATGGCCGGTTTGCGTGATGAGGCTGAAATTCGTGGCCATCGTCGTACCTATGCCGGGGCCATGCCCGGTCGTATCATTAATGAGATTAAGCGGGCAGGGGCGATCAACGCCTGTCTCCTTCTCGACGAGATTGACAAGGTAGGACAGGATTTCCGTGGTGATCCAGCGTCGGTACTTCTGGAAGTTCTCGATCCGGAGCAGAACGCCAGATACATTGATCATTATCTGGAGATCCCTTTTGACCTTTCCTCGGTTATGTTCATAGCCACTGCTAACGATTTGGATCGGCTGCCCGGCCCGCTGCTTGATCGACTTGAGATAATTGAATTCTCAAGCTATACCCTGCAGGAGAAAAGGGTTATCGCCCAAAACAAATTATTGCCTCGGCAGTATAAAGACAACGGTTTGACCGGAAGTCCCCCGCAAATTAGTGAGCAGACTATTGATCAGCTTATTATTGGATACACAAGAGAGTCAGGGGTTCGCGGTCTGAATCGGGAAATCGGTACTCTCTGTCGCAAGCTGGCTCTGCAGAGTCTAAAAGAGAAAGAAAGAACACCAGAATGCATTGAAATAGATGAAGAAATGCTTGTCGCTTTTCTTGGTCCACGAAAATACAGGCAAGAAGTGACCGAAGGCGAAGACCAGGTGGGGGTTGTTACCAGCCTTGTCTGGACTCGCTTCGGAGGAGAAATTATGTTTATTGAGGCGCTGAGGATGAGGGGGAATACCAACCTCATTCTAACCGGTTCATTGGGTGAAGTGCTGCGTGAGTCTGCACAAATTGCTTTGAGTTATATCAGAAGCAATGCCAAAATTCTCGGCATTTCAGAGGATTTCTACGATCACTCTGATATTCACATTCATCTGCCGGCAGGTGCCGTGTCTAAAGATGGACCTTCCGCTGGGCTGGCTATAGCCCTGGCTTTGATCTCACTATTAACAGACCGTCCGCTTCGGCGTGACGTGTCCGTCACCGGCGAGATGACTCTCACCAGCCATGTATTAGCTGTGGGCGGTGTTCGAGAAAAACTGCTTGCTGCGTCAAGGGCAGGCTGCCGGAAGGTGGTGCTGCCGCTGCTTAACAAAGAGGATGTGGAAGCATTGCCCAGCGATGTGACAGAGAATATCGACATTGTCCTGGTAGATCAACTCCTGAATGCTGTTCCTCATCTATTTTCCGATTCTTTCTCTTTTCCGTCCGGGAGTGCAGCATAGCACCCTGTTGAATTCATACCAATCACTCTTTTGTTGAACATTGTAACAGTGCTTCATTCTGCAACATTATTCTCTCCTAATGATAAGTAAAATATAATAAACCTTGTAATGTCTTAGGGTAAACTGAAATCTTGATCATTACCAGCAGCATCTTTTCCTGACTATTGCTTTCCGGAAGTTACAGCGTGCAACACCAGCTGACCAGATTCCCCCTGAACTGTCTCTAACGAGAACCGTAGAGACGCTTAATCTACTGATTTTATATCATTATATGATGATATCTTGTTGTGGCATACTCTATGCAAGTTCAAATATGAAACAGAGTAATCATATTTCACACCATAATTTGTATCGCAATTCACAAGGAGGATTTCATGGGATTTATTGACTGGATGAGATTGGGAAGGAAAAAGAACAGTGATGTCAGGGTAACTAAAATAAAGGATGCCAGTGTTGGTCTGGGTGAAATGGCTGCGGGAAATCAGACAGCTGCCACCACCGCCCTCACACGGCTGATGGCCCAGAAAACCGCTTCTACCAAGATACTGGTAGTACAGGATGGCGACCACCTCACTCAGGTAACAGATTATGCCCTGAAGATGGCGGAGCGTCTCGACTGTGAAATCATCGCTCTGGATGTGAGCGACAGACCCTTACAATTTTCTGGGGATCGTAAAGAGCGGGAAACTAACAGGTTTCAAGAGAAATCTCGTCAAAATGCTGCGAATTTTGCTCTCCAGGCTGAATCCCGGGGTGTCAATATTCAACATGTTATGGAAATTGCTGTTCCTGAAAAGGTTATTGCTCGACTAAGCAATGATGATGTCGGTATTCGTTATGTACTCACCAAGCCCGATCGTGAGAGCCTACGAGCCAATGAGGAGCGTCCGCAAGTGCCGGTCTATGATTTGAACTGCTCCCGCTTAACGCGATAATACGCAACAAATTAATCTTGTCATTTAAGGGGGAAACAACATGGAGCCCATTACAATTTTTGCTGTATCAGTTGGTCTTGTCGGTGCCTGCCGGCTGACCTTTGTCGCCGCCGATTTTTTCGGCAAAGGAACCTACAATAAGGGTAGTCAACCGGTCGATCGCGTTAACTGGTACTGTTATTTTAAGATATCTGATCTTTGGGGAAGTAAAAAGCAGCGAAGTGTCGCTCGTCGCTCTGAAACACCTTTTCAGCAGAGACGTCAGTCATACCAACGCATCCGTCCAAAGCCCGAGAGAGGCTTCCATTAATTTAGGAAAAAGGTATGGGATTGTTAGAGATTAATGTGCCGCAATGCGACAGTTTATTGTGTCTGAAACAGGTGAAGATTATGAGGTAAGGTTAAGTGGCTGTAGGCATACGATCGGTTCAGGTTTTTCCTAAAAAGTCTCCGCATCATTTACTCAACTCAACAAATGGGATCAAAAAGCTCATAATATATCTCCTTTTTGATTAGTACAGAGAACAAATACCCTGTGATGATACCGCTGCCCCTCTCGCTAAATCGAGGATTTATGTATTATCAATGACACTGCGAGGGCCCACATGGTTGCGCACACCACGCTGTCGAGAATCCTCCATGATATTTGTTTTTTGAACAGGGGTGCAAGCATCTGCCCCCCAAGACTCAGGCTGATAAACCAGAGGGTGGAGGCAGAGACAGCCCCAACCCAGAAATATAGCCGGCTTTCCCCGTGAAATTGACTGCTCACACTACCCAGGAGAATAACCGTGTCCAAGTAGAAATGTGGATTGAGCAGAGTGACAGCAAAAGTAGTGAAAATGGCGGCTCTCAGTGTCCTCATCGACCGGTCGCTAATATCCATGCTCCCTCCCCGCAAAGCAGAACGAAGAGACCTCAGCCCATAGAAAAACAGAAACCCGGCACCTCCCCATGCTGCCAGTTGAGATAGGGTGGGATTGGTGGAAACAGCCCTCCCGAAACCAGCGACTCCAACTGAAATGAAGACGGCATCACAAACGATACAAATCAATGCGACGATAAAGTGGTGGTTTCTCCGAACCCCCTGAGAGAGGACAAAGGCGTTCTGTGCCCCAATTGCTACAATCAATCCTCCCCCGGTGCCAAATCCTTGTATAAACGGTGTGATCATTGTTTCTCCTAGATGTGTGATGTCTTATGAGGGAGAAACATAGAGCAAGAAAGCAAAAAAGTAAAATTAATTGTTTTAATGATTCATTAATTATGCTAATTCAGGTGTTATGTTCGATTATAAACTCATTGAAGCTTTGGCCATGGTTGCCCGGGAGGGCGGTTTCGACAAAGCGGCCAGGGCGTTGTACCTCACCCAGTCTGCGGTTTCCCAGCGGGTCAAATTGCTGGAAGAACTCACGGGACAGGTATTGATAGCGCGTACCACGCCGCCCCAGGCAACATCGGCTGGTCGAAAACTTCTAAAGCACTATCTCCAGGTCAAGCGGCTTGAGGACGATCTGATGGGAGAGATTGGCAATCCAGCCAGCAAAGGGTTTGCGTCTATAGCGGTGGGTATCAACGCTGACAGTCTTGCAATTTGGCTTCTGGATGCAATCCAATCCTTTTTGTTTGAGGAACGGGTGCTATTGGACATCCGGGTAGACGATCAGGAACAGACCCATCGGCTACTGAAAGATGGTGAGGTCATGGGGTGTATCAGCACCCAGGAGCAGCCCATGCAAGGGTGCCGAATCGAGTATATGGGGCGTATGAATTACCGTATGATGGCTGCGCCGGGATTTGCAGCCCGATGCTTTCCTAATGGTCTTACCATCGAGGAAGTTCGCCGTGCCCCAGCCCTTATCTTTGATCGAAAGGATGATTTGCATCACAAACTCCTCCACCAGGCCCTTGAGGAAGTTCCTGCCTCCATCCCGACCCACTATGTGCCATCCGTTGAAAAATATGCGGAATTCATAGCCCTGGGACTAGCTTATGGCATGCTGCCAGATCAGCAAAGCACGTCTTTGGTACGCACCGGTCAGATAGTTGATCTATCGCCTGACTGCCATGTACCAGTGAAACTCTATTGGCATTGCTGGAGTTTGAAATCAAAGCTGCTAAGCAAATTCACACAACAACTAACTTTCAGGGCAAAAACACTACTTGATAAATAGGCAGTAATTTAAGGAAGGTATACGAATTGTTGCACCGTAAACATAGCTGGAGTTCACAGGGCGCATCATTACTTTATGGTAGGTTAAAAGTAAGAGTTATTTCTGCCCTGTAGGCTATCCGATGTTATCTGGACTATCGCATTTTAACTTGCCGCCCGTCCTGGATACTTCCAATCGTGCCGAGATAAATTCATCAAAGCCAGCTTGTGTGATGGTCGATATAGGCCCGTCAACAAGCCTGTTGTCTTTGATTTATTAACAGACCAGGCCCACAATTGGGAAAAACGTAAGCGCAAAATATGTCAGAATGTTTTCCATAGTTATTCTCCTCCAAAGCGGTGCAGGTTATCTCAATATTAATTAAATCACAGTTGAAATATCTTTTACAGGAATTGTGGGGGATTTTAAGAGATATCCCTTGCAATCAGGAGAGAAAAGATAAATGGTGCATTCTTTAGGAGGTCATCTTCGATGAGGTGTAATCTCTTGGGCGAAAATAACAACCTATCAACCGATCATATTTAAACAAGAGCAAAACATTGGAATCCGTTCTTAAAAAACAGCTGGAGAATTTGGCCTCAAATGGCACTGACTCGCTTCTCAAAGGAGCGTTACATGGCATTGAAAAAGAGGGTCTGCGTGTAGATTATTCGGGAAAGTTATCTCAAAATGTCCACCCTATGGGGCTGGGTTCAGCTTTAACCAACAGTAATATTACCACTGATTTTTCTGAAGCTCTCCTCGAGCTCATTACTCCAGTTTTTGAAGCTTCAGAGACAGCCATACAGTTTCTTGGAAATCTGCACCGCTTCACATATTCCCATCTCAGCGAAGAGCTGATCTGGGCAGGAAGTATGCCCTGCCATATCCCAGATGCTGCTTCAATCCCTATCGCCCAGTTTGGTGCGTCCAATACGGGACAGCTTAAACATATATATCGTGTCGGTCTTGAGCATCGTTATGGCAAGATGATGCAGATCATTTCAGGTATTCATTATAATTTTTCGCTGCCTGATGACTTTTGGCGGGCATTTCAAGCGCAACTGGAAAATACCCAAACGTTACAATCATTTCGTTCGTCCTCTTACTTCAAAATGATTCGCAACTTTCGTCGTCACTCATGGCTGCTCCTTTATCTCTTTGGTGCCTCACCTGCACTGTGCGCTTCATTTATGCGAGGAAAACCACATAAACTTCAAACATTGCATGATCACACGCTCTATCTGCCATATGCAACGTCACTGCGAATGAGTGATCTCGGATACTCAACCAACGTACAATCTTCCCTGGACATTTGTTTTAATCACCTGAACACATATATCGATTCACTTGAGCAGGCGATTCGTACATCTTACCCGGCCTATGAGAAGATAGGTGTGAAGGTCGATGGAGAATACCGCCAGTTGAACAACACCATTTTGCAGATCGAAAATGAGTATTACAGTGATATTCGTCCGAAACGTGTCACCCGAACAGGAGAGGCACCTCTTCGTGCCTTACGGAAAAGGGGTGTCGAATATCTTGAAGTGAGACATACCGACATCAATCCTTTCTTGCCGGTGGGTATTGATACCCAGCAGGCAATGTTCATAGATACTTTCTTAATCAGCTGCCTGCTGATGACTGAAGAGGATATCTGCCCGGCTGAATGCAAAATAGTGCAAGACAACTTGCAGAGAGTCATAACCAGAGGTCGTGAGCCCGGGCTGTTACTGGATACCCTTAAAGGTGAGGTTACACTGAACGAGGCGGGCAGTAATTTGCTGTTCCAGGTTCAAATGACCGGCGAACTACTGGATCAGGTTCATGAGACAAAGGCCTACAGTATGTCGGTCGACGCTCAAATGCGAAAACTGGAAGATTCTTCACTGACACCATCGGCCCAGGTACTGATGGACTTGCAAAAAACCGGTTTAAATTATACCCAGTGGATATTGCTGAAAAGCCAGGAACATAAAGAAACTTTTACACATTCGCCTATAAGCACAACGGTATTGAAAGATTTGACACAAAGAGCCAAATCATCACTAAAAAAACAGCAGCAGATCGAGGCCACGGATACGCTGGATTTCGACCAGTTTCTTGAAAAATATCTCTCGCGTTAGTACTACTGCAAACGCTCGACAACAAAGCCGCTGTATCACCTGATGAAATAGTCCAATTCTTAGGGAAAATAGGCTTAAAAATAAGGCTCAATACGTGTAACGTTAAGAAGAGTGAAATCAAACGTTTAGCAGAACAGTGCATGTTTTTAAGAGACAACCGTAATAATCCCCGAGTTGCTACACTCGAGGAAATGAAATATCTCTTAATTGCCTGTCTTTAACTCCATTTTGCTCCCTGGCGTTCAATACTAATCAAATTTTTGTTCATATTACAAAGAGGTATAAGAATGAAACTTATCATCGGAAATAAAAATTATTCATCATGGTCATTGAGAGCATGGTTATTACTTTCTGTGAACAAGATTCCATTTGATGAAATTAGAATTTCTTTGTCGACTGAGAAGACACCTTCTGAAATAGCAAAACATTCAAGTTCCGGTAAAGTACCCGCCCTCCATGATAAGGATCTTATAATATGGGATTCTCTGGCTATATGCGAATACGTATCAGAGCAATATTTAGGTGGTAGAGGTTGGCCGGCCGATGCCAAAATGAGGGCAGAGGCCCGGTCGTGCAGCGCTGAAATGCATTCAGGATTTTTCACCATTCGGGAAAAAATGCCAATGAATTGCAGAGCATCTGATCGCAGTGTGCCAATCTCGGATGATTTACAAAGAGAAATATCACGCGTAGACTCTCTGTGGTCCAGCCTAATTGAAAAGAGCAGCAAATCCGGCCCCTGGCTATTCGGAGAATTTTCAATTGCGGATTGCATGTTTGCCCCCGTAGTATTCCGCTTCTCAACATACAACGTGTCTGTCTCCGATTACTCCAGAAAGTATATGGAAAATGTACTTGCAAACTCAGCAGTTCAGCATTGGCTGGAACAGGCAAAAAATGAGATTGAAACGATAGATGCTGAAGAAGTTGGTCTATAACGGAATTAGACTGCAAAACGGATCGTAGTTTTGCTGGCAGTAATCTGTGAAATGATCTTTGGTCAGTGTAAATCATTCATGGTAGTGGTAAGCTACAGCTTCATGCCCGGCGCCTGGACCTGCGAAAAACTTTGTTGGTGAGAAATCCGGGCTAGTTCTGTTGTACAATAATGCATTATCTATCTACCAAACAACTTGCTCGCAAGTCCCAGAACACCCTCTACACCGCCAAGAGATTCCAGTAATGAACCTCCGCTGCTGGCCTTGTCAACCATCTGGGGCAGTGCTTCTGACAAACCTCCTGCTGCTTCCTCTGTACTGAGTCCCAGCTTAGACGCAAATTCGGCGATTTTGTCAGATCCGATGACATTGCTGATTTCATCCGGTGAGATGCCCATATTACCGCCATCACCGAGCCAGGATTTTGCCATTTCACCTAATCCACCGGCATTCAGAGTATTCATCAGGGCGCCGAGGTCAAAACCTCCGTCACCGTCTGTCAAACCAGATAATGCCGAAGTCAGGGAACTGAGATCCAGGTTACTGCCGGCATCTCCACTGAGGTTGCTTTTGCTGAACATTGTCGCACCCAATTGAAGCAATTCTTCCATATTCATAGTTTTTTTCTCCACCTCTGTTTTTTTACGTGAGGAACAGCTGCTGTTTTCTGTCTCCCGCTGTTCCACAGGCCATTTAAATTCCGTTATAGAATCAGGATTATTTCTTTTGAAGCGCGTCTCGTATCTCCGTCAAAAGTATTTCTTCCTTTGTTGGTTCTGGAGGAGCTTCTGGAGTTTCTTCTTCTTTTTTCTTTAAGGAGTTCATCGCTCTTATAACCATAAAGATAGCAAAGGCAATTATAAGAAAATCAAAAACCGATTGAATAAATTTACCATAGTTAAGTGTGACTGCAGCGCTGTCGCCTACGGCCTCTTTCATGGTGATCGCGAGATTTGCGAAATTAACCCCGCCGATGAGAAGTCCTATCGGAGGCATAATTACATCTGCGACAAATGAAGATATGATTTTCCCGAAGGCACCTCCTATTACTATGCCCACGGCCATGTCCACAACATTGCCTCTCATTGCGAATGTTTTGAATTCCTGCATCATACTCATGGCGGCACCTCCCTGTTGAATAGTGTGATTTTTGTTTCTTTTTAAAAAAAGGATTTCGGTCCAGGTTTCGCTGCCCTGCTGACGTACGGGATCACCCGCGGGTGATCCTGTATCAGGATATTAACCTAGCACGAATGACCAGCAGAAGACAAGAGGATTACGATGAAGTGAGATCACCTGAACAGCTCTACTAATTGACTGTGGTTCAAGTGAGATATAAGTTTGCAAGGTTCTTTGCAGTATCATGAAGTCTTGCTCTATATCTTATTTATATTGACTTTTAAGGAGGTTTTCTCTATATTGAGTCTCAATAGGAATCAAGTTGTTTCTTACCATATTGACGAAAGTTCCTTGCAAATTACTTGCAAAATATCAAGTTTGCAAAGTTCTCAGGAGAAAAGGTATGCCCAAGATCAAGTTTTCAGCAAAGAAGATTCAGTCGCTC
>CAXMTO010000417.1:0-5539 GCA_964196355.1 uncultured Myxococcota bacterium | reverse complement strand
TGGTTTACTGGTCTGCTTCTGATTGTTTTATCGGGGAGTGATGGGTTAAAATGTCACTCCTAATGGAACGCCAATATTTGCGAGATTAAACATCACCAGAAAAACAGTATCGTATGGTGAGTACTGCGTTTCGAAGTCGATTGACCAGCAGAGTGCCTGGTAGGTCAGTGAAACAGATGCCTCGTCTGTCCGCTCGTTGGAGATAGAATATTTTATTTCGCCCCCTGCAATCCATCTGCTGAAAACTCGTGCTTTAACCTGTGCGTTAATCTGTTCAATGGATTCGTCTGGTTTATAACTGTAATCGAGGCTGAAATAATCACCTCTGGCGTTTACGTATTCACTTTCCAAAGTATGGCTGGTAAATGTGTTGTCGTATACATCGTAGTAGTTTTTGTAGTAAAATCTGGCCCTTTTAACAGGTTGCCATCCTATTTGAGTATAAATGTCAGAAAATGGCTGATCAGAAACCGAATCACGGAGGTCATAGGATTGCTGAATTTTTAGATATGCATAATCATATCGACTTGCCTCCCCGTCTTCTTGGTCGGCGAAGGTATTAAAATAATTGTCGATACCATAGGATATGGCATTTCTCTCACCAATAAAATCCACACCATCAAAATATGGCAGGTCATCTTGGTCGACATCCTGGATATAGCCATACTTAACATATGGTCGCAGCTGATGGGCGACACCGCGCTGGCTCTGCTCGGAGAAAATGAAATCTCTTTCGAGAGTAGTGGCAACTTCTGTCTCAAAATCTGGCAAGACACGATTCTGCGTGTCGTCTTTCTCCCATTCTGCATCTCCGTAGGACTCCACAGAATAAAATGTGTCCCGGATACCCAGCTCCGCGCGGGATTCCAGGTATGGGCCTAGAGGAACAGGTGTGGCGATTGTTGGGTGCAAATCAACACGATGGCCTCCGATGCCATCTTCCCGCCAGTAATTGACATAATTAGCATCCCAGTCAAAAGTGAAGTCGGTCTCACCAACAGGGACAGCGCCATTAAAATCGATACCCGGTAGTTTCCACAGAGGAGTGTTGACGTCTCTTGGATTACTGAGCGCTTGGTCCACTGCAAGAAAACTTCCTTCAAGCGACATACCGTCCCAGCTTCGAAGTATTTTAAAGGTGTTGTTTCGTAAAAGAGCTGTTTCGTTCTGGAAGCCGCGCCCAAACTTGTCGAGATAACGCTCATGATTGCTTTTAAATCCGGTAGATCCTGCTTTAAACTCGGTCAGGTAGTCCTGGTCGGAAACAATGTCAATGTCAAGGCGACTAATCCAGTTATTACCAAAAACGTGATCTGCTTTTCCACGGACCCAGTATCGGTCACTGTTGGTGTGAGTATAGCCGGTATCATTGTAATAATCTGTTTCTGAAGGATCAGAGAGTGTATCGTCCAGATAATTCGCCGAAAACATTCCTTTGTCATTTGCCCTTTCAACATAGCGGAACTCGACACCGGGCATAAAACCTCTTTTGACGTAATATTCTGGGAAGAATGTAGCATCCATTGATTCAGAAATATTAAGGAAAAATGGGATGTTGAAACCGAAGCCACTGTTCTTGGAACTGTAGATCTCGGGAAAAAGAAAACCGGTTTGGCGAGTATTTTTTACTGGGAGAACGAGATAGGGGGTATAAAAAACTGGGAAATTCCTGATATTAAACTTTGCATGTTTAAGAAAAGCGTATCCGTCCTGCCGGATATCGACGTCTGTACTGGAAAAACTCCAGGGAGGGACTTCTCCGTCCTTGAGTTTACAGGTGATCACCCAACCGTCTTTTATGCGATATGTATCGAATCCGGTTTTTTCAACAGATTTACCTTCAAGGTGAAGAGAATGTTGTTTTCGGATGATCTTTGCATCCGTGAATAGACCGGTTTCAGTGGCGAGTTTCAGTGTTCCTTCAGTGGCACTAAGTTGGTCCTCATCAGTTATTATCAGTACATTTCCTTTGGCTTTGATAGATTCCAATTCGACATCATAAACCATCCAGTCGGCTCTGACAGTCACTGCCGTTTTGTATTGTGTCTCTGCTTTGTCCGAAATTTCATCAGCTGTGATTTCGGGGAGCTTTTCTTCTTCCTCTAGAAGTTCGGCCCAGGATGTGACTTTGGCTTTTACTTTTGGAGGGTGCAGTGGCACCTGTTTTTTCTTTTCAAGAATAACATTGCCCTCTGCAACGATGGAATGTGGGTCTTCATAGCGAACAACCTTGTCTGCTGAAATATTCCATTCTTCAGTTGAGACTTTTTCAGCCTTTCCCTGTTGAGTTACACCGGTCAGTATCAGCGAAATTGATATAATGACTACGCTACGTAAACTGAACTGTCGTGGCAAACGTAATGACACAGCAGACTCCTTTTGAGAGATAACATTGGAAGAAAGTGGAAGAAAGAATTTTCCCGTTTGTCAAATTTCTTCCCAATTTGGTAGTATGATCAGGGAACTTATTTTTTGCCCCCTGCATGCTTTTCAAGTCCGGAGTTTACGTTTCTCAGCCGACACTGTCAAGATTAAAGTCGTAAACTCAGAGGGATTATTTACTGCAAGTTGCTTTAATTTTAGGACCCCTGTCTTCAACGGGAATATCCTGGAGCAGAAATCTTGTAAATATAATTTGTGTTTCAGGCAAATCAGAAGTACTAGTGTTACCGTCTCACTGCCACTGTGCTCACAGCAGTTTGACTGAAAAAACAAGGAAATGAATGCAAAAAAGTACTATTTCGGCTATTTTCTTGGGTGATATTTGGAGGGGTGTGTTCAGGCAAGTTAAATCATTTTCACATAGAACAATATAACGGGGGCATTGCCGGAGTTGTGAGTTTCAGACATGGCAAGGCTAAGAGAAAATGACTTACCTGAATGTGTTCCGGTATGAATACGTAAATTGGGAAAAATTAAAACTGCTGGGCTGCAATCTCAGGATCGATCGGGTTGTAGCGGGCGGTGAATCAGTTAGCCTTGTTATTTGGGGAATTATTCTTGAATGATAGGGGCAAAAGGAAGGGTAATGGTTATTGAGAAAAAGGCGGAGAAAGGAAAAACCGGACTAAAAATTAAAGCTAGGATAGGCGCATGGTGGAAAAGCACTGTTTCGACAGAGAGTGAGACGCCAGCAGAACGTAAAAACGAAGGGTCGATTGCATCCGAATCAGAAACATTGACCGAGGAGGTAGTAAAAAAAACACCACGTAAGAGAGCGCCTAGAAAAAAACCGGCGGTTAAAAGCCCTGATTTATCAATCAGTGAGGAACCGCAGTCAGGCAAAATAACACCCGCCGGCACATACCCGGAAACCGAAACTGTTGAGTCGCCGCCAGAGGAAAAAACAGCTGCTAAAAAGAAAACAGTTGCGAAAAAACCACGAAGGCGTAAGCAGTGGACAAAAAATGATAAGCTTGATGACAAGAGTTCTCCTGAGCGCACCGATCAGGCTGAAGAGAGTGGAGGAGAGGGGGGAACTGCCGAGGCAGGCGATTCTTCCGTTGCCGAACCAGAGATTAAGAGCCCAAAAAGTAAAGAACCGTCTCGACCAACTCCTGTCAGGAAATTATTAATTAACGCAGAAGAGCCGGAAGAATGCAGAATAGCGCTTCTTGAGGATGGCCGACTGGAGTCGATTCACGTCTCGTCTGTCACACGAACCCGAACAAAAAACAATATATATAAAGCAAAAATAGTTGCAATTGAGCCCAGCCTTCAGGCGGCCTTTGTTGACTATGGTACCGATAAAAATGGGTTTTTGCCATTCAGTGAGATTCACCCGGAATACTATAAAGATGACCTGAGTGATCGTGTCCGGGAACTGGTCGATGCCCACCACTGGAAGAAGCTAAACATAGTAGATGTCGTTGAGAAGGGGCAGGAAATTCTCGCTCAGGTGGTAAAAGAGGAAATCGGGCGAAAAGGTGCGAATATGACAACCTATCTTTCACTGCCAGGGAGATGCGTTGTCCTGATGCCGGGGTCTGATTCTTCAGGAATATCGAGAAAAATCTCTGGAGAGGAGAAGCGGTCTCGCCTGCGGGATGCAATGATCGCGACAGATATCCCGGAAGGTATAGGTTGGATTGTTAGAACCGCCAGTATCGACATTACAAAAACAGCTCTATCCAGAGATGTCGCGTATCTACTGAGATTGTGGGATGAAATTAAGAAGAAAGGACAGTCGCTTGAGGGGGTTGGGATTGTCTATGAGGATCATCATAATGTGCTGATGTTCCTACGGGAACATTTTGATCCTACTATTGTTGAGATACTTGTCGATGATCTTAAGGCGATGGAGGAGGTCAAGGAATTTATTGACCTCCTCCCATCCAAGCAGAGAAATGTCAAGGTTCGGCTCCATCGTGGCTCCAGACCAATTTTTAATCAGTTTAGCGTTGAGGATCAGATTGAGTCGATCTATCAACCACAGGTGAATTTGCCATCGGGTGGCTCCATAGTTATTGACCCGACGGAAGCCCTGGTAGCAATTGATGTTAACTCCGGTTCAACCTCCAAAGGGAAAAACTTTGAGCAATCAATCTTCCAGGCAAATATGGAGGCGGCTCGGGAGCTTGCGAGGCAGCTCCGTCTAAGAGATCTGGGTGGTCTTATAGTTGTTGATTTTATCGATATGCGGAGCAGAAAAAATTGTCTCGCTGTAGAGCGGGAAGTGAAAGCTGCAATGAAGCTGGATAAGGCAAAAGTTGATTTCAGCAGAATCTCAAAGTTTGGTCTAATGCAGATTTCCAGGCAAAAACTGGGTGCTCCAATTGAGGCTGGCAACTACCGGATATGCGAGCATTGTAAAGGCAGAGGTACTGTACGGTCGATAGAGACACTGGCCCTCTTTTATCTTCGCCGTATTCAGACCGGAGCGAGCAGGAAATTGGTAAACCTAATTGAATGTCATTTTCCTCTTGATGTGGCGTCTTACCTCCTCAACAACAAGCGTGAGGAACTGTATTCGATGGAGACGAAATATCAGGTTGAGATTATGGTTATTGCTGAAACTTCAATGAAACCAGCGGATAATAATCTGCTTTTTCATAGAAGTGAAAAAGAAGTTAAAAACACAAAACAGCCTTGAGTTCCCTTATGAACTAGAGTATATAAACATTTCTTTATGCACCAGTAGCTCAGCTGGATAGAGTACCTGACTACGAATCAGGGGGTCGCAGGTTCGAATCCTGCCTGGTGTACCAGTAAATTCAAGCAGTTAGCTCAAGTCGAGTTAGCTGCTTTTTGGTTTTAATCGTTTTTATCCCCCATCTGTCCCCTGTTTTTTAAAGTAAAAAACCCGATCCAGATATACACCTGAACCGGGTTTGATAAAGTGCTGGGTTTGTCTCGCACCATAGCCTGATGTTGCGTAGTTGAGGAGGAACACTGGTTATCTCTCACTTACATATCTGTCAAGATTCAATATAGATATAGTCAAGTCGCAATAATTGATAAAACCTATTCACACTATCAATTATCCGATGCTGGAAGAATGGAGTACTTCTCTCGATTGATAATCTGGAAGAACTGAACC
>CAXMTO010000416.1:0-11450 GCA_964196355.1 uncultured Myxococcota bacterium | reverse complement strand
TCCCTGCTGCCGATTGTCACTATGGCCGGACAGCGAATATCTCTTGCAGACGTTGCTGATATCTACGTTGAAGACGGTCCGCCGGCGATAAAGAGTGAAAACGCCCGTTTGAATGGCTGGACATTTATAGACATTGAAGGGGTTGATGTTGGCAGCTATGTGGTTGAAGCCCAGAGGGTCGTTTCCGAGAATATCAAACTGCCGGCCGGCTATTCTTTGGGCTGGTCGGGTCAGTACGAGTACATGCTGCGGGCAAAAGAGAAATTGACCTATGTGGTCCCGCTGACACTCATTATTATAATCATTTTACTGTATATGAATTTTCGGAATATGGTGGAAGTTGCTATCATTATGGGAACCCTGCCCCTGGCGATGGTCGGCAGTATCTGGCTGATGTATTATGAGGGTTACAATTTCAGTGTCGCGGTTGGAGTCGGTTTTATTGCTCTGGCAGGGGTTGCTGTTGAAATCGGTGTAATCATGCTCGTCTATCTTAATCAGGCCTATAACAAGATGCTTTCCGATACAAAAAATGAAGGCTTCCCACCTGGCCCCGAGGAATTATCCCAAGCCGTTCTGCACGGTGCCGGCATGCGCGTTCGCCCAGTCATGATGACAGCTGCCGCGATCATCGTTGGCCTTCTCCCGATACTTTTCGGAACCGGTACCGGCTCTGAGGTAATGAGCCGAATTGCTGCACCAATGGTTGGAGGGATGGTCAGTGCCGTATTGCTTACCTTACTGGTTGTTCCTGCAGTTTTCTTTTTGTGGAGAAAACGTTCATTATAGGTTGTCGCTCGCATGGTCACGGCTTCCGCTTGGAGAACCGGCGCCAGAAAGTCCACCTCGGGCTAATTTTAAGGATTGATGTATTTTCTCAACGTTGATACTGGGGGCTTATGAACAGCCTCTATTTTACCCTTGACCGCCATTGTTAAAACAGGGTATTTTGGCCGCACTTTTTCTATACATACTGAAAATACAGCGGGGACTTCCCCTAGGGGATAAGATTCTCACTGTGTGACATACGTGCCGTGACATTTACTGCTGAAAATCATTCATCCGAAGGAGCAGCATATGCACCAAACAGTAACAAGGCTCATTATTGTTTCACTTCTCATTACTTTTTGTATCGTGAGCGTGCTTACTCCTGTTGCCCGCGCAACGGTTATTGATACTCGAACCATACTCGCCGCTCAGGCAGACTCACCACAGGCTGACGTTCAGGCGTTTCTTGCCCGCGGGGAGGTCCTGGAACAGCTGATCGCACTCGGGGTGGATCCGGGTGATGCCAGTGGTCGTGTTGCTGCGTTAACAGGACAGGAGATCAGCCTTCTGCAGAACCATATCAATGACCTGCCGGCAGGTTCCAGTGCACTTGCACTCTTAGGCGCGGTTTTCCTGGTGCTGATCGTTCTTGAACTGGTCGGAGTAACAAATATATTCAGCAAATTATAACGGTGTCAGTTCCTCGCTCGATCTGTCTAGCTACTGTGATTCTCGTGCTCCTTATCCTGTCGGGATGCGGTGCAGCACGCAATGATCTCCATATCGAGCAGGGAACGGTCCTCGAGCTTGAGAAAACACCTTTCTATCCCCAGGATATGTACCAGTGCGGTCCGGCCTCACTGGCGATGCTTCTAGGAGCGTCCGGTGTCATTATCGATCCGGATGTCCTTGCCCCTCAGATATATCTTCCAGCCCGCAGGGGCAGTCTTCAGCTTGAGTTGATATCTGCAAGCAGACGATACGGTCGCATCCCCTATATTATAGATGGCGAACTACCAACTCTGATTTCTGAAATTCGAGCTGGCAGACCTGTCCTGGTGCTGCAAAACCTCGGAATCAACATCATCCCGGCCTATCATTACGCTGTTGTGATTGGTGTGCTGCCGCCAGATAAAATCGTCCTTCGTTCCGGCACCACAAGACGGCTGGTCATGGATGCTGATGATTTCCTGGCAACCTGGAGGCGAGTCGATTCCTGGGGTATGATCATTCTGAACCCCGGAGAGCTGCCTGAAGATCCTGACCCCATCCGTTATCTGGATGCAGCCAGCTCTTTTGAGATAAGCGGGAACATTATGGAGGCCGAGCTGGCGTACAGAGCAGCGCGCAACGTCTGGCCGTATAACCAGACGGTCATGATTGCGCTTGGCAACAATTATCTGCTGCAGGCCAGATACCATGAAGCTGCTCTCATTTATAAAGAATTGCTCGTGATAAATCCAGAGCATGTGGCTGCCTCCAATAATCTGGCGGAAGCTCTTGTCAAGAATGGCTGCTATGGACAGGCTCTAGCTGTAATTAACCAGACGGTAAAAATTGCAGAGGGGCTCGATTCTCCGCTTACGGAAATTGTTATCCAAACACAGCAGGAAATAAGTCAACAAATGAAACTTGTTCAGCCCGGCCAGCAAGGGCGATGCACTGATCTTCAGTAACGGTTTTCTATACTGAATTCTCCTGTATAACCAAAATTTACTCTCCAGGCTCTGCAAAGCTTCGGTAGATAGATTGTTCGATTTTTCTCTTGACAAATTAATTCCCTTCGAGTTGTTTTTATTCAACCGGTTGAATAAAAACCTGTTTTTTCCCTATTGAATTTTTCAATTAACGACATAGATAACGAAAAAAGGAGAAAAAATGACCACTCAACATGGTCCGGATTTTGATAACTATCTTACAGCTTTGCATTGTGAGGAACCGAAGAGGGTGCCATTAAGCGAATTTAATATTGATCCATCGTTAATGGATCAATTCATGGGAAAACCTGTAAAGACACTGCAAGATCTCGTAGATTTCAGGGTCGTCGCGGGATTCGACTTTGTTGTTGGGACGTCGGGGATGTTTGAATTGTTTGGGAAAGCCGGTGGAATTGGCACCAGTAGTGCAAAATCTCAGACTTCATCCGGCGATGAACGAAAACGTGATTGGGCCAATGAGCATGAAGGTGTTATCACCAACTGGGAGCAATTTGAGAAATTCCAGTGGCCTTCAGCGGAGGACTTTGCTATGTCCCAGTGGGAGACCTTTGACAAAATTCTTCCCAAGGGAATGAAAGCTGTGCTGGCATTGGGGAAAATTTACACTCCAGTATGGATGCTTATGGGGCTGGCGACCTTTTTTGATGCATTGAAATTCAACGAATCTCTTGTTGAGGCATTGTTCGAAAAAGTGGGAAAAATTCAATTCGAGACTTGCCTTAAAGTCATCGAGCATCCCTGTATAGGTGCAGTCTTTAACCCCGATGATATTGCCCATAACACCGGAATGTTGATAGATCCTAAGTATTTACGAAAGTATCTTTTCCCGTGGTATAAAAAGATGGGTGACGTATGCAAAGACAAGGGGTTAGGCTACATATTCCACAGTGACGGGGATAATACTGAAATAATGGACGACCTTGTGGAGGCAGGATATCACGGATTCAATCCCGTTCAGCCAAACTGTATGGATATTGAGGAAGTCAAGAAAAAATGGGGGAAGAAGCTCTGTCTCATTGGAAACATCAATTTAGATTCAACTCTCACATTAGGAACTCCCGAGGACGTCAGGGCCGAAGTTTACGAACGAATTAGAACAATAGGCCCGGGTGGTGGTTATATGGTTTGCTCTTCGAATTCCATACCTGATTATGTGCCTCTGGAAAATATGAAGGCAATGCTCAGCGCAGCAAAAGAATTCGGCACCTATCCACTTCACCTGGAAAAAGGAAAGGTCGAAGGAACCATCTGGACCTACCTGGGCAAACAAACTCTCAAACAAGATAACAACAGCACGGATGCCTCAGTTATCGATGAGTACATCAAAGTAATGGTGAAAAAAGACGTTGATGGTCTGATCGGTCTGGCAAAAAATGATCTCGAGGATGGAGTGAGTTTTCCCGAGGTGATAAATGATAAATTGATCCCTTCGATGAAGGTAATAGGAGATCAATTTCAAAACGGTGAAGTCTTCATCCCTGAGATGATGATGGCGGCTCAGGCTATGGCAGCCGCTATTACCCATTTTGAAGATCATTTGTCCAGTGGCGCCTCTGAGAAAGTTGGCAAGGTAGTAATCGGAACAGTTAAAGGGGATCTGCATGATATCGGGAAAAATCTTGTCATAATGATGCTGCAGGGTCAAGGGTACGAAGTGCATGATTTAGGAGTCTCCATAACAGAAGAAACATTTGTTCAAGCTATTAATGAACACAAGCCTGATATCCTTGCTATGAGCGCACTTTTGACGACCACCATGGTTGAGATGAAAAAAAATATTGCAACCCTTGTTGATAAAGGTCTCAGGGATAGTGTGAAAATCATTGTTGGTGGAGCACCAATGACCCAGAAATTCGCAGATGAAATTGGTGCAGACGGGTATGCCTACGATGCCGCAGGGGCAGCTCAAGTCTGTAATAGTCTGATAGCAGGTTAACAGAAGAGTTTTTCGAAGGAAACGCGTATAAGTTTCTAGAAAAACGGGTTTATTCACCTTAAAAAGGAGATATCTGATTTCAAATATGTATATTAATTTTTTGTCACAAAAAACAAGAAATTTAAGAGTAAGGTACTAATACCGGTTTTCAACAGTGTGGCGGGGAAAGTGTTGTGGGTATTGGCCCATAGCGCAAAAAAACAATACCCCTGTCGCTTTCTTGAATCATAAAATCCAATTAGGAGGAAAAAATGGGTAAAGTTAAAAAGGTACTAGGTGTTTTAGCGGTATTACTTGTCTTTTTGCCAGCTGTTATTCAAGCCAAAGGAATTACACTAAAACTCGCACATGTCACATCTACGGTAGAGCCGATACATTTAGCTTTTATGGACTTTGCGAAGCGTGTTCATGAGAAAAGCAATGGGCAAGTGACAGTTGAGGTTTATGCTGGGGGGGCTCTTGGTACCAACAAGGAGGTATATGAGCAGGCTCGAATGGGTGCACCTGTAATTGCCAACGTCGATCCGGGCTACCTTTCTGATTATGTCCCGGATATTGGAATCCTAAACGGTCCTTACCTGGTAACCAAACCCTCAGAATTCAAAAAGCTGTCTGATTCAGACTGGTACGCGGAGCAGGTAAAAATAGTCTCTGAAAATGGTTTTCAAATTATTGCGTTAAACGGTTTTTTTGGTGCAAGACATATTATCTCCGATAAACCGATTAGAACCTTAGATGACATCAAGGGCTTACAGATTCGTAACCCGCCAAATGTGATGTGGCTTGAAACCTTCAAAGCACTGGGAGCAAAGCCTGTCACATTAGCATGGGCCGAAGTATACAGTGGACTGGCGCAGGGCGTGATTCATGCCGCTGAAGCACCCCTGGGATCAATTCTTGGCGCCAAATTATATGAGCATAAGAAAGTTATATCCACTACCGGACACTTTAAAGCATTTGTAGGAATGGCAATCGGTACCACCTATTGGAAGACGCTGCCCAAAGATGTTCAACAGCTTCTGTTGGATGAAGGTCAGAAATGGGGTGAAACATTAACTCAACTGACTCTTTCTTCTATGGATGAACAGCAGGTCCAGCTCGAAAAAGAGGGAGTTACTTTTGTAAAAGACGTCGATGTTAAAAGTTTCCAAGAGGCCACCGAGTCAGTATACAGCGCTTTTCCAAAGTGGACTCCCGGGCTTCATGACAAGATAAAGGGTATACTCGCCAACTAATGATGGTAGCATTCTCTATTGTACGTATCCTCTTAATCTGGATGAATAAATAAGATGTCTCTCTGCGATTCATAGGGGAAAACTTCTCTGCTTTCCGAGAAGATATATAATGCGATAAAAAACCAGAAGGTGCCACCAGCTATGCTGGAGGACTCCTTCTGGTTTGGCTTTTACAGCAGATAGTGTGGGCAAATCTCGCCTTTGTGCTTAGCCGTTGGAAGAAGAAATCCGAAAATCCAAAAGAGGATAGTGTCGCCTTATATGAACAAACATTAGTACCTTACTCCTGAACTTCTGTCATAAAAAACAAGAAACCGAGGAATGTCTTTTGAAATTATGTTGTTAGATATATCACCATGGTACTTATACCCCCTTGTGGGGTGTTAGTACCTTACTCCTGAAAACCAGTCACTCTTTTCAGGTACCCCTTGTAGGGTGCTGGTAAAATAGCTCAATCCTTTGAAAGAAAAGGGGAAAGGATTTGAAAAAAATAATTTCAAATATCGACATCATTATCAGTTGCGCGGCATTGATCATAGTTATTCTCAGCGTGATCTATGGCGTTATTATGCGTTATGTCTTTAGCAGTCCTCCAGCTTGGACAAACGAGTTGGCAGCGATAACGTTTACATGGGTTGTCTTTTTTGGATCAAGTGCGGCATTTAAAAGGAAAATGCACATTGGAATCGAACTGCTCGTGGAGAGTGCCCCACCTAGCATTAAAAGAGGATTAATCGTCATTTCGGAGCTGATTATTTTTACATTCCTAAGTTTTATGGTGATTTATGGTTTTATTTATGCCATCGCTGCCTATCAGCAACCTACCTCGGTTTTAAGAATTCCAAATACGTATATTTATATCGCCATACCACTCAGTTTTACGTTAATGCTATTTCATCAAATATCCTATTTGGTTAGTGCCTTACTCCAGAAACCCTGTCAAAAAAAACAAGAAACATTTGCTAAAGAAAAAAAGTAATGGAGATGGAAGAATGGAATATGTACCTGTAATAATACTTTTCGTTCTATTTGCTATTAATGTTCCCGTTGCGATATCTATTGCCTGCAGCGCATTGATTTATTTTGTTTTTACCTCAGGATTACCGACGTCTTTGTTTATCCAGAAAATTGTCTCAGCGACACATTCATTTCCCCTTTTAGCTGTGCCATTTTTTGTTACAGCGGGAACGGTCATGAACTATGCCGGGATTACTAATAAACTCATGAGACTGGCGGATGCCTTAACTGGACATCGGCCAGGGGGATTGGCTCATGTAAATATTGTTCTTTCGACTTTGATGGGGGGACTCTCTGGGTCGGCGAATGCAGATGCCGCCATGCAAAGTAAAGTTTTGGTTCCAGAAATGACCCGGCGGGGCTACGATAAAGATTTTTCAGCGGTCGTAACATCCTGCTCTGCTGTCATAGCACCTATTATTCCACCGGGAATCGGGCTTATTTTATATGCTTATCTCGCAAACGCTTCGGTTGGACGGTTGTTTGTTGCAGGTATCATTCCTGGTATCCTGCTGTGCTTTGCATTGATGTTCGTTGTCAGTATTATATCTAAAAAGAGAGGATATAAGTCTGGAAGAGAAACGAGAGCAACGCCAAAAGAATTGATGAAAGCGCTCAAAGAGTCGCTTTGGGCCATGATTATTCCTGTCGGAATTATTGGTGGGATTCGTTTCGGTTTATTTACACCTACTGAAGCTGGAGCTATTACTGTAATCTACTCAATTTTAATTGGTTTTTTTGCTTATAAAGAACTTAAACTCGAAGATTTGCCAACGATTTTGGTGGAGTCTGTGCTAAGTACCGCCGTAGTCATGTTAATTATTTGCGCAGCCAGCGCCTTCGGTTATTACATGGCTTGGGAAAGAATCCCAATGAATGCTGCCCTGGCTTTGGAACAATTTGCCTCAAACAAATATGTTTTACTCTTATTAATTAACTTGATGTTAATTGTTGTTGGGATGTTTATTGAGGGAAGCGCTGCTTTGATCTTATTAACACCTCTCCTGGTTCCAGTCGCAACCGCAATGGGAATTGACTTAGTGCATTTTGGCATCGTCGTAGTTCTAAATCTGACAATAGCAGGAGTCACTCCGCCTTTAGGTACATTGATGTATGCGTCATGTTCAATCGTAGGTGTTCCCGTACATAAGTTCAGTAAAGAAGTAATCCCATTTTTGTTTGCTCTTTTTGCTGTTCTTTTTCTTATTACATTTGTGCCGATTTTTGTCCTTTTTTTACCTAAATTAATATTAGGATAGCTTATATGAAGCTGAATGAGCTTCTCACCCGAAATTCAATGTACTCTACAAATTTCTTGTTTTTTACACCCCTCAAGGGAGTACTGAAAAGAGAGACTGATTTTCAAGAGTAAGGCACTAACCCGCTCAGAAAACAAACTGGATGTTTTTTGAGCGGTTAGAGGAGTAAAAACTGTGGGAAACAACTTGACCTTGAATGATATTGCAAAAGTGCTGGGTCTGTCCAAGTCTACGATCTCACTCGCCATCAATAATGATCCACGTGTTGCCAAGAAGACCCGCATAAAAATTGCCAAAAAAATTAAAGAGATGGGGTATGTGTATAATCGTGGTGCCGCTGGTTTAGCTACTGGAAGAACCAATACCGTTGGCATAGCTGTCAATGATCTGCCGAATCCGTTTTTTGCCACACTCTGTTTTGCTATGGAATCTGTGTTCAGTAGAGCAGATAGACTATCTTTTCTGTGTAATACCAATGAATCCCTTGAGCGCCAGGAGAAATTCATTGAAGGTTTGATTGAGCACAGAGCAGACGGTCTGATTCTTTGTCCTGCCGTAAATACAACGTATGAATCAATAAGAATGGTATTCGAGAAAAAGTTACCCACTGTTCTAATTGTTCGGGATATTGCAGGGGCACCGCTCGATTTTGTCGGTAACGATGGCCAAATGGCTGCAAATTTAGCGACAGAACATCTTATAAATCTGGGACACACTCGAATTGCAATGATTGGCGGCGGTCATTCAACGTCTTCTGCACTGAATCGACGAGCCGGGTTTCTTGCAGCCATGAAAAATAACAATATTCCTTCGGGTTCAACCCTGCTAGTTGATTGCGGAGCTTCTCCCGAGGATGGCGAAGAAGGCCTCAGGAAAGCGTTGAAAATGTCACCTCCACCAACGGCAGCCGTATGTTTGACAGATCAAATTGCACTTGGTGTAATATCCGGCCTCCATTTTATGAATCTCACTCCGGGCAGAGATATGGCCATTGCAAGTTGTGACGACATAAGTGATGCTTCCCGTGGTTATATGCAGTTAACAACGGCAAGAATTAGAAAAGGCAAGATTGGAGAGAAAGCGGCTGAAATGTTACTCGAACGAATAGAAAACCCCGAGTTGTCTCCCAGAAATATACTCTTCAAATCTGAGCTAATCGTTCGAAAGTCCTGTGGAAGCTGAATCAAACGCCATAGCAGAACTCCCTTGGGCACCTTCGAGTCATCTGCCACATTTGAGTAGTATCCCGCATCTATAATTGTCGTTCTGCGCTCTCTTTTTACATTCCAACCAGTGGACGAAGTTTTTCAATCTCTGCAAGATCTTTGGCAATTATCTGGATATAAAGGCCGGCCGCCGACAATTCGTCGGCTAGCATCAGTAGTTCATCAGAAGTAAAGCTGCCCCGTACGAGCAACGAACGACCATGATCCTGAACCATGCGAAAATATGGGATCATTTCCTTCAGGGAAGGTCCTACGTCTTCATGGTTAATTTCAAAACCTCTAATTTCTTCAATCTCCAACATGGCATCCAATAGGAACATTGAGGTGGGATGCAGATGGATGAAAGTATTATCAAAACTCTGGGCTATCATTCGATCCACTTCCAGAATCAATTCTCTGTATAGGGTCGGTGAGTAGACAGCCGTGGCGTCCTCTTGCAATCGAATGATGCTGCCAGGGCTCCAGATATGGTATTGGCAATCAAAATAGCCCCCTTCAAACAGAGGAATATGTTTCCAATATTCTTTAGCCATATCACGGAATACTTCGCCCATACGCCACATGATTTCTTTGGTAGCCCCCGGGTCGACCATCAGATCCATGATGCTCTGGGTGTGTCCGCGAAACACGGCGTGCAAGTCTGTAGGGCCGACTTCAGAGCCATGGCCAACGGGAAAACGGCCATTGGATAGTTTGACCAGGGTCAAAGCAAAATCGAGATACTTATGCCACCAGGGAGAATCAAGATTTAATCTGGATTGAGCCAGGGTCTCGTCCATGGATAGATTGCGTTCTTCCCCCATAGTATTGCTAGGCAATAGTCGCAATTTACAGCCCATCATCGGAGGCAACCATGGGATGGATAACAGCCCCGGGTACGCTCCCCGAAACACATCATCTTCGACTATTTCTCCCTCTTTCAGAATCCGCATATGGTCATCCAGAAAATCCTGAGGGTTGATCATGTCTGGTTCCACATAACGTGCATCGCCCCAGGCTTGACAGGCGGAAAATTCCTCCAGGGGGAACCAGCCCACCATAGTAAAGCATATCATCGGGCGGGGTACACTTTCCCGGTTCCACCATTTCAGATAGTTGTCTACTTTCTTGGGGTCGTTACCAAAAGGGGCTATCTCCATGTTTTTCTCCTAACTCTTAAGATAAAAATTTATAACACCCCACAAGGTACTTATACCTCCTTGTGGGGTGTTAATTCCCTGGAAAATTTACTTAATGCCAGTCCCAGCGTGTCCATTTCTCTAATATATCCTGCGCCTCTTCTTTGGACTCACATTGAGTATCCACTATCAGTTTTCTACCCATTAATTCGGGCAAGATCTCCTCAATTTCAGACATTGGATATTTTCTAAGAATCAGGCCATGATTTTCCTGGACAAGTTTCAGCAGGGGTAAGATTTCAATGAGACCTGGTCCAGCCGGGTAATCGTTGACCACCTGAATAGCTCGTAATTTGGGAATTTTGATAAACTCCGGGATCAAACGCGTCTCCTCCGAATGGATATGCATCCACGGGGTTTCTATACTTTTTACTACTTGACAGTCATATTTGAAAAAGTGTTTCTGGTAGGTGTCTGGTGATATTAGTGTGGCAATATCATTGGCAAAATAACTTGAACGACCTGGGGTCCAGATGTCGTAGTCATCGACGTAGCCTCCACGGTATGAAGGTATGCGATCGAACATGAGTTGAAAAAACTCTATCCAGATTCGGGTGCAGGCGGCCAGCAAGCTGTCGAGTTTTTCGGCTGCAGTAAAGAAATCATAGCATATTTGAGTTGGCCCTCTAAGGGCTGTGGCCATGTCTGCAGGGCCCATAGGTAATGGCATACCCACCATGCACTTGTCTTTGCTTTTTGCTGTAAAATAATCGATCATCTCCAAAACCCTCTTAACCCAAGGGTTGCTGTCATCAACAGCTACATCTAGAAAAGGTTTTACTTTCGACCAATCCTCAAGGCAATGCGCACTCCAGGAGGTTCCATATCCGAACATCACCTCACAGCCTAGAATTCCACCCCAAAGGCCTGGAGCCATATCGATCGTTGCGGAAGGCAATGCATCATCCATCAAATCAAGGCGATCTATAAAAATATTTTCATGGTAATCAAAATAAGTTTCTGGACTTTGCATGACCTCAGACCATATATCATCGGTTTGTCCCGGAATGGGATACCGAACACGAATAGGTGGGCGGTCATACAATTCCATTTTCCAGAAGGCTTGATATCGGCGAATCACTTGGTTGAGGTCTGGTTTATATTCCAAGGTAG
>CAXMTO010000415.1:0-5361 GCA_964196355.1 uncultured Myxococcota bacterium | reverse complement strand
CCCTTCATAATACTTTTATATTGTCAGGTATTTCATAGCGGGATTGAATTTCTATAGGTTAAGAACAGGTTTTTATATTGCTAGGTTTTTGGGGTGACATCTTAATTACATGTACAGGAAGAGTGTAAACTTTCAAATTTGCTTAAATGGTTAACATTGCCAATAATAGCCTCTACCGTTGCGATAACATGTGGTCCTGGACAAAAAGTAGAAATCTTCAATATAGCAATTCCTTGGTAATCAGTACCTTTGATGTGGCAACATTAACAGCACAGGTTGAACTGGAGTTAATTTCCACCTAAAGTATCTTTCTGAGAAACAATAATAGCGAAGTTTGTTGAGATCTTTCATTATACAACAGAGGTGGCTCATGCTTCGTACCAATTTGGGTTGCGGGTATCCCGCCTTAGAGTGTTGTCTTAAAGCAGTTTATCACTTTCAAGTCTACTCATCAGGAGCCCCGTCAGGTTATTCATATATTTTCTTGTAATGTCAGGGTTGACAGACTCTGTTACAGCTTTCCAGACGAGCTTTTCCGACTTCACTTCATATATACTTGTCTCCAGGTATTTTGTAGTTTTAACGACCGCCGATACTGGCTCATTTGCGGCCATAAAAGCAGTGCCTATAGAATCGTTATAGTCCTCAGAATATTGTCCCACTGACTGCTGTACAACTGTTTTTTCTTTGCTGTGGATCAAACGTGTCATTAATACTATCTTGGCGTCAGCCTTTTCAACAACTTTCAGTAACGCTTCTTTCTTTGCCTCTATTGGTTTTGGTTCAATGGAGTAACTCGGGATGGCGTTGATACCTCTTTTCTGCAAATTTTCAACAAATGAAGTTTCGAATATCCTACGTAGAGTAAGATCACCAGATATTCCAACAACAAGAACGTCCTCAATCCCGACTGTGCCCAAATCTTTATTTGTCCAGGACGATTTGACACTTTGTGATGCACAGGAAACGAGTAAGATCATCCCCAGAAGAACGCTGATAATCAATCTGAAAGGTGCAGTGGGTTGTAATTTTTTCATGGGTTTCATAATAGTTCTCTGTATAGTTGAGTGGAATGAAATAATTCAGTTAATTAGTGCCTTACTCCTGAAAAGAGTGAGGGATATAATTCTCTTGTTCATGCCGCTCCTCCTAGATATTGTTCAACATGGGTTTTATAAAAATATTTCTTTAACAGGCCTGGTTTGTTAATACCTAACATCCCGGCTTCCATATCTTCATATGCTCCGGTCAATCTGGATTCATATGGAATCGACCACGCTCCCTCCTCCAATCTTCTGTTGTCACTCTTACAATCTACCTGCGCATACCCCTCGCCGCTGGCCGATTATAATGTCGATTCGCTCCGGATCGATAGTGGTTATCATACTCCCAGGCATTACTATGGTAACTGGTACCCCCGCTATATCCCGTTGAACTACATCCTGTTACTATGATCATAAGAAGTGTGGCGAACATCATATATAAAATCGGTGTAATTTTTTTCATATCAGCCTCAAGTTGTTTACTGGATTAGCGATTGCAATGACTCAATCATCTGGACGAGATCCTCACCGTGACTGATCGTTGTATCATGGGGGCCAATGTATATTGCGATCGCAACGTGCTCGGGTGAGAGCTGGAAAAAGCCTGCACGAAAATCCATCACCTCGCCATCTTTTTTTCCCGTGCCGCTGACGTAATTAACCTCCATGGAGTTCAAGGTCTCATGTTTGTGTTCAGTGATAACCACATCGGCAAGCAGGTCAAGTCCGAGGGAGGTCATATACTCCTTTGCTCCTTCGATTTTCTCCAAATCTTCGGGAACCAACATACCAAACCACAAAGGCACTCCGCTATTCGGCATAGCGGTGACAAGACGAGTCGGTTCTATCCTGTCTTCAGGATTTCGAGTGAGATCTTCATCAGAGCCAACATTTACCCGCCAGTCATCTGGAATGATCATGGAAAAATATTGTTTCCCTGCTGATGAATAGGTAATGGATACCTGCGCCTTAACTCCCCCAACGACAATAAACAGAATTAATACAACGAGGATGGTTGTTTTTTTTAACATATGTTTCTCCTTTATCATTCGAAGCTGTTTGTTTGTAAAAATTATTACCAAATTTATAACCAGTATCAAATGGTAAAAAAACTCACCGTGAACAACAGTACTGGAGGGCGACATGAGAAAAGGATAGATATCTAATTTATATATGAGCCCTCAATGATCAGTATCTTTTTTCTGGCTTTTTTTACAGGCGCCAGTGAGTAATCGGTCGGGTGGAGCGCCTGGTATTGTGTTGATTGCACCATGCTGAATATATGGTGCCGAAAATGATGTCTTATGACCGCTTACTGCCAACTCCTGCCATTCGCTGAAAATCAACAAATGGCAGGTTCATATTGTAAGTGGACATTCAGGTGCAGCTTGGGGTCTGTACCCCACCAATCCGATTCAGCCGCCAGCACCTATATTTCACTTTTTTCAGACACTACGTAGTCATGCCGTTATTTCAGGTTGTTTTCCTTCTTAAACTTGTCCTTAAGCGGCCCGAGCGTTTTACTCATATCCAGCTTGCCGTCTTTGAGAAAAGTCGAGAATTCTACTGCAGCTTTAGGGTCTGGTTCGTCCGGCTTTGTGGGTGATTTTGCCGGCCAGGATTCATCATTCACGATGGCTTGCCGTACACGGATATCGTCCTTCGTGACGTTCCAGACCATTAGATCGTCTGCCATGGTCAAGGGACCATCGTACGTGTTGCGGACCCCCTCTAGAATGGGATAACGAGTATCGAAGTCATTGAAGAAGTGGAAGGCAATAGCCAGGCGCGGCTTAACTTCGGACATCACCTTTCCGAAGGCGGCCGGGGCCGTGTGAACGCCTGTAGCGACGTTAAGTGCTGCCTGCGCACCGAACCCGTACTTCGTCATCATCAGAGAAGGCGGCATAAAGCATTCGTGTATAGCAATATCAGCGCCCTTAGCATACTTGACATACCACTTGTTCGGGATTGTGTCGCCACCGAATACAAACTTCAGCCCCTTCCAGTCCAGGATGTAGCTGACCGAGCCGTCGATTGAGTGGATTGCTGGAATAGACCGTATAACAACCCCGTTTTTCTCATACACAACCTTATTGACCTGACGGTAATCGAATTCAGTCACCTTAATGTCACCACCACCTGTGGGGATAATCCCGAGTCGCCCGGCATAATCCCAGCTAAAGGCATCCTTCAATTTTTCGATGAAATGTTTAGTCCCCAAATTCGGTTTCGCTCCGCTGGGTCCCCAGACATTGAGCGCCCCGTGCCGTCCGCCAGTCCAGCCGCCAATCCAAAGGGTGTCCATATCTCCGATGTGGTCGGCGTGTAGGTGGCTAACGAAGACCTTGTCAAGGTAGTCGTAAGGAATATTGAGGCTTCCAATATTCGCCGATGAACCCGAGCCGATATCGAAAAGGAACTTATCACCGTTACCGAGTTCGACCAACCAGCAGGTGGCGGCCTGACTGCGGCGTGCTGCTGGCATGCCTGTGCCGCAGGAAATTATTCTCATCTCGTCTGAAGCCAGTTTCTCGGAGCCCGGGAAATACATGTCGCGGGGTTCCATTGCTCCTGTGGGGCTCTTGGTGTTAGAGCTATATTGATCCGCCGCGTATGCCGGTGCTTGCGAGAAAACGCATATACATATCATACAAACAAATAGTATTAAATTCTGATGGCCTAGCCTCTTTAGTGTGGTCATTGATCTCCTCCTTTTTACGTTATTTGTCTAGCGGTCAAAAATCCAGTAGGGAAGTAGTTATGTTGAATAAAGCTGAAGGGAGAGTCCCAAGAGCTCCCCCCATCAACTCAAACAGACACGTCGTTGATATTATTTTTTGGCATTGGTGGAGGGGTGTAGCCTTTCCAATTTCATTTTCGCCAAGTATTTCCGTATTGTGAAAGTAACTGGCAGGATATTGACCATCAACAATTGCTGATGGTTTGCGTCCGATGGGTAGGTTAGACTAGTGAATCACTGCATGCCGTCTCCTCCGATGCCTGCGATGTACACCGGCAACCGATGTTGGTGAAAGTGGCGCTCCCACAGGATCAATAAACAGGGATACCGGACCGGAAGGAATCTTTCCCTCCTCTTCCAATACGTTAATATCATAGATCAGATCATCCCCTGCAAATCGAGGGTTTTTCAACTCCACTACCACATCGACTATTTCATCTTTACCGAAGACCGAAAGGGTAGCATTGGGTGGATCGTCATGAAAACCTTCCTTAACAATACCTTCCTGCCAGTCGAGAACGAAATCCTCAGTGGTCATGTGTCCTGCTATCCGTTTGGGTCTGTCCGAAAAGAATATTGTTGTTGGGTTGGCTCCGACCAATGTCAGGTGGCCTTTAGCTATCACTACATCTTTTGCATTCTGGACAAACAAATACTGAACTTCATCCAGGTCAGATTGTGCTGTACTTGCGGCTAATGTTTTGGTTGACTTCAGGACATTTCCCAATAAGGTTGCACCGGCTATTGTGGCACCGGTCTTCAGGAAATTCCGACGGTTGGCATCGGGTTTGTCCGGTGTTTTTAGATTATTATCTTTCGTGTTCATCTTCTCTCTCCTAACTCATACATGGACGAGATAACTTTAAGTTCGGGTTAGTTTTTATGTCTCTATTTTTTCGGCATTGGTGGAGGAGTCTACCGACTTTTGCAAATGGCCAATTGCGCCAGCATTCTTTGCTTGTTGTCTTGTTGCTGACGAAAATAGCAATGCGCGGCTTAACTTCGGCCATCACCTTTCTGATCTATACGAATTGAACAGTAAACGCCCGCAAATCGTTCACCGTGTAACCTTCTTCGCCTTGGTCATTGGCTGCCTGCCACGCCTGTTCAAAGTGAATTTTAAGGTCTTTATTGCTTGTAGAGCCAGGCTTGCCGATTAACACCAGTTCGGTGGTAATTGCCCTGTCCTCTTCGGATTCCGGCTCCACCAGTCTAAGCCAGCCCCTTCGGCCTGTGACTTGTAAAATACCATAGTCGTCGTTTTCCAGGTCAAGCTGGACCATGCCCTTTGCCCGAAAAATGCCTTGCGGTAGATGATCAACCGCCCGGTGTATTGCGTTGAAAGACCATTTCGCTTGGCTACGAAAAGTCCATGTGGCGAACTCCTGGTCGTGGTGGGGTTCTTGGTACGGGGTAAGCAGCTTGTTTTTCTCTCGCAGGCTGCTTTCCATGGCCCGGCTCATTTGATCGTCGAATATCAGCTCCTGTGGGACTACTCCGAATGTTGTTTCCCAGATGCGGGCGCGCGGGACGATGGCCTTGACTTTTTGCCGCACGGTCTCCAGCCGCTGGGGC
>CAXMTO010000414.1:0-3289 GCA_964196355.1 uncultured Myxococcota bacterium | reverse complement strand
GGATGGACGAGCGACTCACCTCCAGTTTCCTGGTAAGTTCCTTTTCAGAATAAAACTTGTCGCCAGGGTTGAAACCATCATTTACGATCATCTCTTTAATCGCGTCGATGACACTTTCAGATAATCGAACTTTTTTAATTGAGCTCATAACGGCCTTCTCCTCGGTGAATCGGGCTTACTTCATTATCCCATGAGGGATCTAAGACAGATACTATATGCGATGGTCTCGTAAAAACTCCAATTCAGTAGTTTTTTGTCAAAACCTCTTCAGATCCACAGATCAAACGTCCGCTTATCAGACAAGTGAAACTGAAACAGACACAACTATCTTTGTCAAGTCAATTTGAATGTAACAGGAGGAACCCCTTTCTTTCTCCTATTTATACAACATCCAGATACACCTGATAAATTCCCTTGACAGAAGCAACTGTTCCAGATAATTTGTCTGACAAGTAGATGTCTGCCGTGTTTCCGCAGAGTCTCTACCTTTTTGTTCTAGCCTGATGTCATGATGATGCATATTTTGTTACCATATCGGACCAAAGCCACAGATCACCACGAATACTGGTTATTGGTGTGATTGAAGAGTGGCAAAGAATCTCCGGTAAAATACCGGGAAATTTCGTTTTGCCATTTAGTTTTTCAACTCAGTGAGGAGGTACCATCAATGAAAGAAGATGCCAAGAAGCAAGAAGCTGTAAATGGACGTCGCAAATTCCTCAAAACCGCTGCAGTAGCTGCAGGAGCCGCAAGTGTCGCAACTCTCGGCTTCCCGATGGTTTCAAGAGCCAAAACAACGATACTCAAAATGCAGGGCTCCTGGGGTGCCAAGGATATTTTTAATGACTATGCCACCGATTATGCCAAGCGTGTCAACGAGATGGCAGGTGGCCGTCTGAAAATCCAGTACCTTATTGCCGGTTCTGTAGTAAAGTCTTTCCAGGTGCAGGATGCCGTAAATAAGGGCGTCCTTGATGCCGGACACCTGGTAGCCGCTTACTGGTACGGCAAGTCCAAGGCGGCTTCACTGTTTGGGACCGGTCCTGTTTTCGGACAGGATGCCCATCAAGGTCTGGCCTGGATGTATTATGGAGGCGGGATAGAGCTCTACAACGAACTCATGGAGCAGTTGAAACTCGATCTTGTCGGATTTTTCTGTATGCCTATGCCGCCCCAGCCGCTGGGCTGGTTTAAAAAAGAGATTAAAGGTCCCGAGGATCTTGTAGGACTCAAATACCGGACCGTTGGCCTTGCCACCGACCTGTTCCAGGCAATGGGTGTCAAGGTGACACAGCTCCCGGGCGGAGAAATCGTTCCGGCACTCGAACGTGGCGTAATCGAAGCTTTCGAATATAATAATCCAACCTCTGATAAAAGCTTTGGAGCCCAGGATGTCAGTAAGGTCTATATGATGGGAAGTTACCACCAGGCCGCAGAGTTCTTTGAAGTCATTTTCAATAAAACCAAATTTAATGCTCTCGAAAAAGACCAGCAGGCAATCTTGAGATATGCTGCTGAAGCTGCCTCTTCCGCTAACTTCTGGAGAGGACAGGATCAGTACTCCAAGGATCTGGAATGGCTGAGAGACAAGGCAGGGGTCAAGATCTACAAAACACCGAAGTCAGTATTTCAAGCCCAGCTCAAGGCCTGGGATAAAATCCTGCCGGGTCTTGAAAAAGATCCGATGTTTGCCAAGGTACTGAAATCACAAAAGGATTTTGCCAAGCGTGTCGCCTTCTATTCGCTGGTTGCCGGAAATGATTATAAACTTGCTTATGATCATTATTTTCCAGGTGTGCTGCCCTTCTAGTCAAAAACGGTGTAAGTCAATTTCACTTTTTCGTTGGCGCTATGCCGCAGGGCATAGCGCCAACGGATGAACAGTACTAAATTCTCTTTTAGGATGTGCGTATGGATAACTTTCTGTTCTTTATTGATCGTTTGAGTGCCTGGGTAGGAAAGTCTTTTGCCTGGTGTATTCTAATCCTGACAGGAGCGACAACTTACGAAGTGTTTGTTCGTTATGTGTTGCGATCTCCCACTGCCTGGGCATTTGATGTCAGCTATATCATGTATGGAACCCTGTTCATGATGGCCGGCGGCTATTGCCTGTCCAGAAATGGACACGTCCGGGGGGATTTTGTCTACCGGCTATGGCCTCCGCGCATACAGGCAGCAATAGAACTGACCCTCTATTTCCTCTTTTTCTTTCCAGGTATAGCCGCTTTAATTTATGGCGGTATGTCTTACGCCGCTGAATCTTATAGTTATATGCCCTTTGGTATCGACGGGTTAAGAGGAGAAATCAGTATCAACAGTCCAATCGGTGTTCCTGTCTGGCCGCTCAAATTTGTTCTTGTCGCTGCATCGACTATTATGTTTCTGCAGGGAATCGCAGAGGCAATCCGCTGTGTGCAGTGTATCAAAAGCGGTCAATGGCCGGCGCGTGTGCATGATGTTGAAGAGCTGGAGACACAGCTTACCAAACAATATCAAAAGGAACTGGCCGAAAAGGAAGCAAAAGCTTCTGAAGAAAAAGAAATGAAGGAGGTCGTACAATGACAGATCCCCAAGTTGCCATGTTGATGATGGGGTCGTTTGTCGGTTCCATCCTCCTTGGCTTTCCCATATGTTTTACCCTGATAGCCATGGCTGTCGGCTTCGGCTACTATGCATACGCCCCAGCTGATTGGATGTCGCATCCTTTTGCCAATAATATCTTTGATCTGCTGGTCAACCAGACTTATTCAGTTATGATCAATGACGTTCTTGTGGCTGTACCGCTGTTTCTGTTCATGGGATATATCGTTGAGCGATCAAATGTAGTCAGTAAGCTTTTTTACAGCCTAAATATTGCTGCCCGTTTTATTCCCGGTGCAATGGCTGTTGCCGCACTTATGACCTGTGCCATCTTTGCAACCGCCGTGGGTATTGTTGGTGCTGTAGTGACACTGATGGGACTGCTTGCCTTTCCAGCTCTATTAAAAGCTGGCTATGATGTGAAGTTATCGGCGGGTGTTGTCTGTGCAGGTGGTTGTCTCGGCATCCTTATACCGCCAAGTATTATGCTCATTGTCTATGGAGCAGTGTCCGGGGTGTCTGTTGTTCGGCTTTATGCCGGCGCTTTGATTCCCGGATTTATGCTGGCCGGTCTCTATATTCTCTATGTGGTTGTTCGCTGCTGGCTGAACCCGAAGCTTGCTCCAAAACCACCGAAAGAGGATACGGATATTCCAATAGGAAAGCTGCTTTTCATGCTGCTCACCTCTGTCGTTCCGTTGACCGTTCT
>CAXMTO010000413.1:0-5911 GCA_964196355.1 uncultured Myxococcota bacterium | reverse complement strand
AATACTGGAATGTCCTAGCCAAGAAAAAGAAAAATGCTCTGCCTGTTTATTTTCCCATTGTTCTGGACACAATCGATGAATAGGGAGGCCGACAAGTGGCTTTGGATCGATTCTCTTAGTGAAAATATACTCTTTCGTTCACTGAGGTACATCCTTCAAATACAATGATGAACAAACGGCATATTAGTAAAGACCTGAAATGCCGAATCAATTTTTCCGTATGTAATTTATAATGCTTCATACATATACAAGTTATTCAGGAGTTTCTATGCATTATCACTTTGTGAATCATACATTGAAAAGCGGAATTATTGCAACTCAATGTGAAAGCTTTGAATCGGTAGAAGAGGCACATGAAATTTTCAATGCAACGTGCACGAGGTTATCCGTGCCGGAGAAGGTCAGGACTTAACACCGCTGGAAAATATGCATATCAGGATAAAATACCCTGAAGTTGGGCAGTGGTATGAAAGTCTGGATGAGGCTGGGAAAAGAGAGGGTGGATCGATACTTGCTTCTGAATAGCAATGATGAAGGTTGAAAGCCCACCCATATCCCAAAAGAGGTAGTATGATGCTTTCCCTGGAAATGAATTATCGCCGGCATATCTGGCATGACAGAGCACAGGAAGAGCAAAGGAGGTGAAGCTTCCGGCAGAAGGTTATATGGTTAATGCTTTGGCCGCAGCCTTGACAGCGAAAAGGGTCCAATTGCTTGGTGAGCGGATTAAAGTACAAACCAAGACTCACTTTTCGTTTCCCAATCATCGCTTTATAGAGAATTTTAACTGCCGGAGTGCGGATAAGCATGGCTGCGGCTGGTTCTATGGTGATGCAGACACTATATTTTTTGTAAAGATCATCAATCTTTCTTTCCAATTCTCCGGGCAGCATGGCAATTTTTTCCAGTCTGTCTCTGACCAGGTCAGGCGATAGACTGGTGCGCTTCAAGCCTGCTTTCATCTCTTTTTCGAGGCTCTGATAATATTCACAAAGGTTGGCTGAATCCCTTCTATATCTTCGGTTCATGCTGTCGATAAAGGGTGCAAGCTCCTGATCCAGCAGCAGTTTTGTTTCTTTTTCAACCCATTCCATAAGGGCCTTTATTTTGGAAAGACATAAAGGGTTATCGATTTGTCCTGGGGTGTTTTCTTTATCAAACCGGTTCAGTACATCCCCCATGCCATGCACATAGGCCCCGGTGTCAAGATTGAAGGCAAGATGAATAAGTCCTGGTTTTTGCTCATCACTCTGAGCAAGGTATCGAACATCAATTAACAGGTAATCAACCAGAGTTTCATCGAAACTTTCAATTTTACCGACGGAATTGGCAAAAGAGAACTGTTTGGCGAGCAAATCATCAAACCCCTGACTTTTGAGATAATCAACCTTCAAAGTGCACAGTGAAACAGGGACATGTGAGCAGGAAGCGTCAACCATCTTTTCCAATAAGGGGGTACCGTAGAAATAGGAGGGAGAGTTTCCGTCTGTCTGCTGTGTAAGGACAACATGTTCCGGAAGTTCCAGCAGGCTGGCGCTCTTTTCGGTAAGCAGGACATCAAGGCCCTGATCATGTTTCTCGACAATATTCCCCTGGCCGTTCAGAAAACCTGAAACAAAAAAATCGAGATCCTGGTTTGCATCATAGTTCATAGTTTTCCCCAAAAAGCTTTTCATCAAGGGCCTTGGTCTTCTGGTAACTGGTCTTTTGTCTTTTCAGGCTTGAGGCAAGCTTGTCGAAACCCTTCTGCCGATCATCTTCAGATACAGCGTTCACCCAGATATCAAAAACCGTTTCAGAAAAATCCTTCTCGCCGCGAACCCGGCCAAGTATCATGTCTATTTCTCCAATCACCAACTCGAACATATTTATTTTACGGTCAAGGATCTCAAGGATAGAATCCTCGATACTGCCGGCGGTACACAGGTTATAAATCATGACTTCTTTTTTCTGACCGATCCTGTGAAGCCTGCCGATACGCTGCTCAATCTTCATGGGGTTCCAGGGAAGGTCGTAGTTGATCATATGGTGGCAAAACTGCAGGTTTCTCCCCTCTCCTCCGGCTTCAGTACTCAGCAGGACGGGAGTGTCATTTCTGAACATTTCGATCTGTTCATCTTTCTGCTGGTTTGTCATGCTGCCGTGAAACATGGCATGTGGAACCCTGTTCCATTCGAGAAAGTCAGAAAGATGCTCCAGGGTCGCCGTAAATTTAACAAAAATAATGACTTTTTCGGGGCTCTTTTTAACAAGATTCAGGACCATATTGTTTTTGCCGGTGTCCTCCATGGTTTTACACATAGTGTTTATTGCCCTGATTTCATTTTCATGATCGCTATGAAAATTCCGTTTCTCAAGCATTTTGGTGAGAGTTGCACGCACCGCGCGAGGTGAGGAACCTGCCTCGGCCAGGAGATTTCTAACCAGAAATTTGCTGCCTCGGCCTTCACATCTGTTAATCTCCTGGGCAAGAGAAGTGATTCTCCGGTATAGACTTATCTCGCTTTGGTTGGGTTGCACTCGAATGGTCTGAGCAGTACGGGGAGGAATCTCAAGCTTTGCCACGGCTCTGGTGTTTCTTATCATCACCTGGCCCAGAAGTTTTTTGAGTTCTTGACGATTTTGGGGATCGGTAGGGTCCCCCCTTGTCATAAATTCCTTTTTAAAAGCTGCGGCCGTTTTTAACTGTCCAGGCTTTAAAAGGGTGATCAGGTTATAGAGCTCCATCAGATTATTCTCAACCGGGGTAGCGGTCAAAAGGAGAAGAAACCTTTTCTTCAGGGCGTTAATCAGTTTCCAGTTAAGGGTATTTCTGTTTTTTAGGTGATGGGCTTCATCGACAATAATCATGTCATATTCACGGGAAACCACCCTGGAAAAATTTTTCTTCGATTTAGCGATATTGATTGAAGCCAGAATGAAAGGCTCATCCCAGAAGGCATCACTGCGGGAGGCATAACCTGGATCATCGGTTGAGGGTATGCACACGTTGAACTTCTCCTTCAACTCATCCCGCCACTGGCTGACCAGAGGCGTTGGTACCAGAATCAGGGCGCTCTTGACCATGCCTCGATGCACATATTCCTTAAAGACGATCAATGCCTCGATTGTCTTGCCCAGCCCGACTTCATCGGCGAGCAGGGCCCTGCCCCGAAAGGTTTTCAATATCTTCTTGGCCGTTTCCTCCTGGTACCAGAAAGACCGCACGCCGTGAAGCCCTGTCAATGAAATCAAGTTTTCAAACGCTTCCCGGAATCGAATCTGGTATGCGGCCAAAGTAAGTTCATAAGCCTCAGGAGCTTGAAAATCTTCAGTGACCAAAAGGGCCTTCTGAAATGATTCCGCATTTAGGCTGATTGTGACCAGTATGTCTTTTATTGGAGGAGTTTCTTCTTCATGTCTATCTTCTTTTACCGGTTTCTCTGTTTCTCCCTTCTGCTGGAGGGGCTCAGAAACCTGATTTTCATGTTGCGGAGAAGTTGTTTTGTCTTTTTTTACGAAATCTGCGGATTTCTCAACCTGTTCTTTATGTAAAATCTGCCATTCACACCAGGATTTCGTGTCAGTGAGATATTTTTTCAACTGCCTTTTCCTGGGCACCTTCATTGTCTTTAAAAGATCAAGAGCCTCGCCTGTTACCTGGATGGATTTCCGGTATTGCCCCGCCGAAGCAAGAAGGCCGCAGAACCGCAGCATGGCATTATAGTCGGGGAGCTGCCCCTGTTTGTGCAAACCATTAAGGGCTCTAAATTCCAGCTTTTCTTTATTTAGCTCCTGTCCTATACCTGCCAGCAGCATCAGGGCATGATGATTACTGGGAAATATGCGCAGGGCTTTTTCCAGCAAAGGCAGCGCCTTCTCATACTGAACATCATCATAACACCACACCGCCTCGCTCATGAGATAATCAAATTTCTCTCGTGCGGCAAATGAAGCCCGTACGTTCCTTATCTGCTTCTGTTTTACTTTTCTTTTTGCTTTTCTTTTTTCTTGTTTTTTCTGCGCCATGGTATGTTGCACTTATGGTAATTCATTTTCAAGTTTTGTTGATTCCCGCACGGCAAAATCGAATGAAGTCATTTCCTGCAATCGATCAAACGCCGAGCGGTCTTCAACAGTCCTCTCTTTTTTCAGCTTTTCACTCGTTGTTTCAAGTTCGTCAATCAAGCCCTTGATTATATGGTGGTTAATTAGTCTTTTGAAAAATTGTTTAGATTTGATTGACTGTGTTTTTCTAAATTGATGCAGACTGTGGAGTATATCAATGCCACCACTGTAATCGCGATACTCCTCATGTGATTTGGGGTGGGATGACTTATCTCCATTTATCATCTTTGAGGTCAATGGCTGGTTCATTGTGCCATGGATAAAATAGTGAAGTGTGTTTTTGTACGTTTTCATTTCAAAAAATGCGAGAGATGCGATCAGGGATTCGCTGGCAGATATTTTATGGAGGTAAACAGCAGCCTCAGATGCCGACCGCCAACATCCCAAATTCATGTAGATGGCCGCACGGTGAGCGGCGGCGGTGATATCATCGCCGCATTCTTTTTCAAGTCGTTCGCATAATAAAAGAGCTTCATCGTATCTGCCGGCCCGATTCAGGGACAGCGTCATGTTCTGCATGCCGCGCATATATGCTCTAGTGGCATGGTCCCGCCAATAATTTTTTCGAGCGAACCTTTTTGGAAATTTTTTGCGGCCCAACTCCATAGTTAACTCAAAGCAGGCAATTGCCTCTTCAATTTCTTCCTTTTCCAAGGCAATAAGGCCGAGATAGTTATACCCTTCAGCATAATTGTTAAAACACTCAATCAACAACTTAAATATAGATTCCGCCTTATCATATTCACCCTTTAGATAATACTCCTGAGCCTGTTCCTCTGCCTCCGGGGGCACTCTGTTGCCTTGGATCGCTTGACGCCAGTAGAATTGATTATCAACGTTCCATTCACTAGCTTTTTGGTCCTTCAGCTTGAGCCGCCAGTGGATCAGATCGGCGATGTATTCAAGCTCATGCCGATTTTCTTGAATCAATTGGGCCGATGAAAGAAGGTTCTGGGGGTCATTCAGAATAAGCTGCTTAGTGAATGCGCAGAGATTTCCGCGAAATTGTGCCTGCAAACGCATTGTTTTGTAGTTATAGAGATCAGGCAGCACGTTCATATTTTCATGGATGGCTTTATTTATTTTTGCCCAATCGAACTTCAAACTCGGGTACTGGAACTCCAGAAGAGACTGGAAACGCATAGAACTTGCCACGTCCTGGAGACCGACTATCTTCAGGGCCTCTGCCTTGGAGTAAACGGTAAAAAGGATATGCTGCTGTACTTTCCCCGTTTCAGGATCCCGCACTCCTTGCACAATTGCAAGCTGGTTCCCCCGTTGTCGTAAGTATGGCATAATTTCTCTCCGTTATAATTTTCTATACAATAAACCCGTCTCGATGTTGTGTCAACAATTTACACAAACACAACATTTTTATTCAACTTGCCTTCGAGCAAAGTGGGAACACACATAGAGGTCACAGAGATTGATAGCCGCAGTATTGCCGCTGGCATCATTGTACATAAAACAAGCTCTGGAAATTACCCGTTATCATACGAAAAGAAATTTTATAGCTTATCAGTGTCATAGAAAGAAAAACCTCAAAAAGGCGGCAATGTTATTGATCGATGTGTCGCTGTAGTACTAAAACAGTGATTTCGTTTTACCCCTAGGATGTCACCTTGAAATCAAGCTTGTCGCAAACAACCAATAGGATCAAATTTTATGCTTTAGACTATTTTCATGTATACGGTCTGCTTGGATGACTGACGATTTTGAGAATCTGCAAAAGAAGCTTCAAGAAGCGTTAATTGAAATAGAACAACTGCGTCAAGAAAATGCTCAGCTAAAAACAGTCTTTAAA
>CAXMTO010000412.1:0-12833 GCA_964196355.1 uncultured Myxococcota bacterium | reverse complement strand
TTTATAAACGTTTGACTCTGTAGCTCGCTAAAGGCCAGCTCCAGCTCATCCTCACTGTTCATCACTATCGGGCCTCTCCAGGCGATTGGCTCGTTGATGGGCTTGCCGGAGCAAAGCAGAAAGCGCAGTGATTCATCACCGCTTTTCAAGGTAATTTCGTCGCCATCATCAAACAGCACAAGATGGCCGTCAGTTACCTTTGTATCATTGACGCTACCTTTTCCCTCAATACAGTAGATAAAGATGGTGTAGCCTCTTTTGGTGGGATAGCTAAACTCTGTCTGCTGCGGTACCGTGCAGTCAAGATATTCCGGATCGATAATGATATCATCTGCAGGGCCCTTTACTCCATCTACTTCTCCGGCAATTATTTTGATTATGGTGCCGTCCTCTCTTTTTACCTGGGGTATGTCGGATGAAGTTATACCACGATAACGGGGCGGCATCATTTTGCTTGCTGCCGGGAGATTGGCCCATAGCTGAAAACCCTGCAGTTCTCCTTTTTCATCACCTTTGGGCATCTCCTGGTGGATAATTCCGCTGCCAGCAGTCATCCATTGTACTTCACCCGATGAGATAATTCCTTTGTTGCCAAGACTGTCTCCATGTTCCACATCGCCCTGTAGCACATAGGTTATTGTTTCGATACCCCTGTGGGGGTGCCAGGGAAAGCCCATGATAAAATCCTCTCGATTGGGAGATCTAAGATCATCGAGAAGCAAAAAGGGATCAAACTGCTCCGGATGAGTAAATCCAAAGACTCTGTGTAGATGCACCCCTGCACCTTCAGTTACTTTTTTCCCCTGAAGGATCTGTCGTATTTGACGAACTATCATTTTCTCCTGTCTGTATTTTTTGTTAACAGTCCCAATGCTGATGGATATAGTGCTTGTCTTGGATAACAAACACTATATCAGCAACAGCCGTATTTCTCTCCATAAAACAGAACCGGTGACCACGATGGTACAATTTTCGGAAGAGCAGGTGATAGTTTGGCAAACTCCTCAGTGCCGTAGACGATTTTTCCATCGACAACGGTAAGGACCGACTGAATCGATCGTATCTCTTCCTCTGGAACCGTGAAATAGTCCTTGCTCAACACGGCGAGATCAGCAAATTTCCCGGGAAGAATAGTACCTTTGCTATACTTTTCACTGGATAAATAGGCGCTGCCTCTGGTCATCAGCTAAAGCGCTTTTTGCCGACTAAGCATGTTCTGCTCGCTAAACATCTGATCTCCCCCAAATGCTTTACCAGTCACCGCCCAGTACAAAGAGAACCAGGGAATATAGCTGGATACCCTGGTGCCGTCGGTACCAAGGCCGACCGGAATATCGAATGGTCGACCTTGGCGTTTGGCCGTCTCGACATCGGGTTGATAGGCCATACCGACCATAAAGCTTTCGAGATGAGGATGAGGGGCATCTTCATAGCCCAGGATTCCACCGTCGAAGACCTTGCTAATATTATCTTCGCGGTAATACCAATGGGCCGGCATGGCTAATGCGTCACCGATAAAGAGGCCCCATAAACTATTTTTCAGGCGCACTCGCGATTCAATATTCATTGGTATTTCCCAACCCCACTGAATGCAACGCCGGACAAACATGCCATGTCTTCTTTCCACGTTGACAGGTTAGAATGTTCGAACTGCTGAAGATGGGAATGGCCACAGGCCCGGGCCATGACCTGCATTAGTTCCACCGATGCTGCGAAAAAACGACTCAAACGCCTGGCGGCTTCATCAATAGGTAATCTCTTTCTCAAATCGGGATTTTGGGTGGCAATCCCGACCGGGCAGTAATTCGTGTGACAGGCACGCATACCGAGACAACCGATGGCTTGGATTGCTGCATTCGAAAGTG
The DNA here is from genome assembly GCA_964196355.1 of uncultured Myxococcota bacterium. GTDB lineage: Bacteria > Desulfobacterota > Desulfobulbia > Desulfobulbales > Desulfocapsaceae > Desulfomarina. The sequence continues at coordinate 10,968 of CAXMTO010000412.1, read as the reverse complement.
CGATAGCGTCGGCTCCTAGGGCCAAGGCCTTGATAAAATCTGCAGGAATCCGAAGTCCACCGGTAATGACCAGAGTGACTCCGTCCGCTTCGCTACGGTCCAAATGCTTTCGGGCACGCGCCAAAGCAGGTATTGTCGGCACTGAGATATTATCACGAAAGAGCAGGGGGGCGGCACCGGTACCGCCACCCCGGCCATCAAGAATGATATAATCAGCCCCTATATTCATAGCCGCATCTATATCTTTTTCGATATGCTGAGCGGACATCTTAACTCCAATAGGTATACCGCCAGTCTCCTCTCGAACCTCTGCTGCGAAATCTCGAAATTGAACAGGGTCAGTCCAGTCGGGAAATCGCGCAGGGGAAACCGCCGCCTCACCCACAACTAATCCGCGCACCGCTGCTATTTTCTCAGTGACCTTATGGCCCGGTAGATGTCCTCCCGTTCCGGTTTTGGCAGCCTGACCACACTTAAAGTGAAACGCTTGGCAGCGCTTGATCTTTTCCATTGAATAGCCAAATCGAGCAGATGCAAGCTCATAAAAATAGCGATTATTGGCTCGTTGTTCTTCATCAAGCATGCCCCCCTCTCCGGAACAGATAGCTGTACCCGCAAGCTCTGCACCTTTGGACAGGGCGGTCTTTGCTTCCAGGGACAGCGCTCCGAAGCTCATGTCTGAGACGAACAGCGGTATATCCAGATGCAAAGGCTTTTTTGCATTTGGCCCGATCACAACTTCAGTGCCGACGTGCTCATCGTCTAATAGGGGAGGACGGTGAAGTTGTGCTGTCAAAAGTTGAATGTCGTCCCAACTCGGTAATTGCCCTCGCGACACCCCCATGGCTGATACGGGTCCATGATGGCCAACTTTCTCCAGCCCGTGTTCAGCTAACATCCGAATCGCCCCCACATGTGGTTCATCGGGGGAACCTTTAAAATCGGCATATAATCCCTGATAAACACCCCGATTATACTTTTGAGGGTTGTTTTGCTCCCAGGTTTCTATTTCCTCCTCATCGACCCAGACGTTCTTTTGTTCGACCCAGCTACTGAACTTTTTCAAATCAGCACCGGGGTAGTGAATATTTTTACCTGTACGATAATTATACGTGGACCCGTGCAGACAGCAGGAGAGGTTTCCTCCACTTACACGGCCATCTGACATCAGTGCACCTCTATGTTGACAACGACCATAAAGCACAAAAACTTCATCGCTCTCTTTAGAGCGGATGAGAACAAGGTCTGTATTCGAGACAATTGCGTAATGAGGACTGCCGGGCTCGAGGCTCTTTAGTTCTGCTAGATTCAATTTTCTCATTTTGTTCTCCTCGGTTTGTAATTGAGATGTGGGAAAGATACCTACCAGTAATCAGGATTAGTCAATTCTTCTAATGTTCAACACAGTATTCTTTTATGTATGACATTAATGTTTTTCCCAAGTATGGCAAGTCATGCCAATGGATGAGTTAGGCAAGGATATCTCCCCTCAAACTGCTGGAGTTTTGGCTGAGTCACAATCTGTAGACGGTACGGCCGGTGGTCACTGCCAAAATAATCACTGGAACCATTACGGACCGACAATATCTTTTACAGAATTGCACACCTTCCATACATACCAACGAGCACTTACCACTTGAAAGCTCTCTCACCTTTAGTATTTGCAAGATAGAGTAAGTGTAGCTGGAGTTTATACAGACCTATTCAATAATTTGCCAAGCGGGCAGTAGGCTGATGAAACCTTCTTCTAAGGATGAAGTTCGCAAAATGTACGAAGAGACGGCGGACTAGTATGACAAAATGATGGATATCGAAATTGGCCTCTCGGTTTGCCGTCATAAATATTTTTCCCATACATCACCTTGATCCCGAAAATGTTCATGTGGCTCTCGGAGAGTGGCACAGAGTCCTAAAGCCATGTGGGCAGCTGCTCTTTGCTTCCTGGGAAGGGAGTGGAACTATAGACTATGGTGATGAGTCATACATTGTCGCTCTCAGGTACCGTAGTGATGAGTTAAGTTCGTGGGTGCGGGCTTGCTGGGTTGGGAAAGGGAAAAAACAGCTATATGAGGGCCTCGGGACGTTCCCCATGACGATCGAACCGCCCGTGTCGGTCCGTATTCTTATACCGGTAGAGAGATAAAAATATGGTCGTTAAATTTAATTATTTGAGCCGTTGATACAGGATGGTACAAAGATGGTCTGGAATTATCAATAAATTAGAGTGCTGCATTTGCAGTTGGTTTTCTGGGAATAATCTTGAAATTTACAGGTACAAAAATGCTCCTTTTCAGAAAAGTTTTTCCGGCACGATCGAGTCAAAACACATCAGGAACAAAGTTAAATTGAGTTTCTTGCAATACTGTTAAGGTTGCTGGGGGGAAGATCCGGCTATCCAGAAAAATCATCTCGATCTGGTCTTGTGTATCAGTACCTTACACAACTCAACAGCTCATAATGTACGTGGATATATCTGGATATAGCACTCGGGACGACTTATGTTCTGTTACATGAGCTCAAAGTCGATAATGTAATCAATCATCACAAGAGTGTGCTCTATCAGTTTGCAGTACAAAGGTTGTAAAAGTGGACCCTAGGAGTATCAGCAAATGGCAAAATTCGATCCTGATTTCTCAATTTTTGGAACCCTTGCAGGGGATATTACCGAAGGTACACCGGTTGAGAAGACACGGGTGAATTATGTAAACCAAGCTTGTCTGGATCTCTACGGCGATCTAAGAGGGCGAGAAATAGCCAGCATATTTCGCGAAATTTCTGGTGAGGATGAAAAGGCACGACTTCTGGTTGGTCGTTTCATCGAACAGGGGCAAATCTCCTTTGAAGGAAAACTGGTTGGGAAATTTGTCAAGTTTCACTCGCGAATCATTGATTGTCATAATGATCACGCTTGTGGAATAACAAAATTTATCCAGGCTGGAATTACCAATATCACCGAAATAGTAATTCTGAAAAAACTCCTTTACGGCACTTCGGAAGCTTTAAAAAGAGCAGCTGAAGCAGCAGACGATGATACCGGGCAGCACATTTCCAGAATTAATGCGTATTCCAAGCAACTGGCTGAATTTTATGGAATGGATAAGACTTTTATTGAAGACATTTCCCGCTTTGCCCAATTGCATGATATTGGAAAGATAAAAATAGTTGAAATAATTAGGCTACCACGACGATTAACAACAAAAGAACGAGTAGAGGTTAAAAAACATGTTCACTATGGATGTTTAATGGTTGCCGATCTTGATGGTTTAGAGATGGCGTATGACCTAATTTTGGATCACCATGAGAGGTGGGATGGTTCTGGCTACCCAGCTGGAAAGAAAGGAAATGCAATATCTCTTGCTGGCAGAATCGTGGCGATAGTGGACGTCTTTGATGCGCTTGTAACGGCGAGGCCCTATAAAGAATCTTTTGATTACAATGTCGCTCGTGCCATCATTGAAATTGGTGACAATCGAGTAATGCCCTCAAATTTTGACCCGCAGCTCCTAAGGTTGTTCTTCGAGAACTATGACTCTTTTATTGAAATTCACCAAAGGATGAAGGATTAGATTTAAGATGCTCATCCGCCCTATGTCATGATACTAAAAAATCAGGACTGGTCAACTCAGGATTCAAAATCTGTGCGGTCTCCGATAAAGATTAAAAATTAAATTCAAAATATTGTTCCAGCAACAGCGGGTTGTCAAAATGTTCTTTTCCTAACAGCCGAGTGGGTTGATGGGTTCTCTGACGCATGGCTCCGATATCAGGAACCCCCATGGGAAATAAAAAGAGTGGTTCCAGCCGCTGACTGCCCTTTACAATAGCCTTGGCATTAAAAATGTTTAATGCCTCAAGGTCTGAGTAGGGGGTCAGTTTATATATTCGCATGTTGGTTTGAACCTTTGGAGTACCCACATGATCCACCATGTGCCAGCCGGAACTGACAGTCAAAGAAATTCGCCGGTCTGGAAATGTGTCCGGTATCCATACCGGGACTTGGTTCCCAAATTCAGTGGCTGTTGGTTTCAAGGCCTTGACCCTGGATTTATTGGGTACAAAAAAATGATAGCACCCGCAATTATGGACCAGGTCGATCATCATTGGCGTGCCGATTACACTCAGGGTGACTCGATAGGTAAATCCGTCAAAAAATCCTTGTTCATACCATGGAACCGTGGGGCCTTTTCGGGCTGAAAACCAGATCACATAATTGATTTGAAGAACAGGTTGCATGTTCAAGATGGCGTGGGAAAAATAATAGTAGACCGCCGGCTGCTCAGTATCAATGGAGACCTTTTTATCTTTAATGGTGATGATACCCGGCATATCCTTTGAATCCACTTGATCCATAAGATAGACAGGAGCATGATAGTTTAACAGTTTTAAACGGTCAGCAGGTTTGAACTGGTGGATCCCCAGGCTGTCTTTTTGGGTATTGGCAAAAATGTTTTTAACCAGATTGAGATCCCGCTGGTTAAAAGAATCAGGCAAGTACTGGACCCGTTCACCGAGCACGGGTAATTTTTCCGGATCCGTAAGATGCCGATGGTTCAATTTATCGTATGTTTTACGGGTCAGATAGGCCACCGGCTTGTATACCAGGGGATAAAGTCCCAGTACCCTAAGCGTTGTTGAATAACCGTCCGGAGATGACACATTTTCAATCAATGTTTCAACATACAGATTGTTATTTTGATCATGAGCCCGAAGCTGGTCGGAATATTGGTTCAACCTGTTGATAAGATCCCAACGTGAAGTATTGTCGGGGATCCCCAGCCTTTTTGCAAGGGCCTGGATGGACGAGTCGGGCAAGGCTCTAATTTCAGAAGTTCTGGCTGCCAGATCATAGTTTTGAAGATGGGTTACCCATAGTGTTTTTTGCGGGGCAGAATTCAGTTGATCTTTTAAATGCGTTAAAAATCGATTGGTTCTCAAATAGGGGAACCCATCAATTTTGTTGCCAAGGGTGGTATTGATCATGTCCGATTGAACCTGCCGGTCCAGGTGGTGATAAAATTGAGTTGCAGATTCTGGTGCCAAAGAACGATCAGAAAAATATAGGGGAATCTTGGAAGCACACCCGTTTAAAACCAGAGCAGCAATACCGTATAAAATGATATGTTTAAATTTTATTTTTCCAGCCTCTTTTTAATTTTATAAAGAGATTCAATAACCTGGGATCTTGAGGCCCAGTCAATCAACCAGTCAGGCAGGCGACCGCCTGGATCGGTATACCATTGCCAGATGGACCGGGTCTGGTTTTCATCGATGGAGATCAGCGTCCAGGATGCAAGATGATCCGTCACCCTTATATAATCCGTTTGTTTGGGGAAGAAATGATCATGGGCCATGAATGTGATGGTTACAGAAGAGTTGTTTTTATTCTGGATAACAGTCAGCTCATTGACCCAGTCACGATCACTGGCCGGCCATGGTAGATCAATGGCCATATAATAAATAATGGTTTTTTGTCTCGTTATTCTCAGCGTCCGGGCAGTTTTAAAATTGGGGATCCATTCAGAATAGGCATCAATATTGGTGATAAACGATAGAATATCTGCCCTGGGAGCGGCAATAATGGTATCGACCTTGTAAGTTTCAATCTCCTTGTAAGGCCAGGGATGTTTGTAAATTTTTATATGATCTCGGGTTTCAATCAGTTCCCAGGGTGGCTCGAATTCGAGTGGATTATCCGGCGGATCCTGTAATGCATGGGCCGGGTGCAAAAAAATGCAAAGAAAAAAGCTTGTTAACCACAATTGTTTCATGACCTGTCCTTTCAATCAGAAAGTATAGTTTAAGTATAAGGATTAACCATGAAGTAACCAGCCAGTTAGTGCCTGTCCATAAATGGCTCCTTAATTACATCTACAGGAATAATGTTTATCAAGAGTGATAGTCCTTAAAAGTGGGTTTGACTTGGAAATATCAACTGAGCATACTTCTTATCTAAGAAAAACAAACATTGAATCGGCCCTAGTACCATGTAACATTTAATATTTCGTATTAATCTCGAATCGTGTATAATAAGGCAACCAACATAAGGAGGCTGCCATGGCACCACGATATCGAGTTACACTGACGACAGAAGAACGTAACGAGTTGGAGGCATTAACACGCAACGGGAAAACCCCGGCCAAAAAATTCATCCATGCCCGGGCGTTATTGCTCTGCAATGCCTCCCCGGATGGTCCTGCCTGGAAAGTTGCCGATGTTGCCACAGCGCTTGGAATAACCAGTCGGACCATAGAGCATTTTAAAAAGCGTTTTGTTGAAGAAGGAATCGAGGCAGCTCTTGTCCGCAAATCACGGGTAAGACCTCCACGCGAAATAATATTTGATGGTGCATTTGAAGCACGACTTATCGCCTTGGCTTGTTCGGAAGCACCTGCAGGGCATCGTCGGTGGACAGTCAGATTGCTAGCTGACAAAGTGGTGGAACTTAATTTTGCATCATCGGTTTCACACATGACCGTACAACGAGTATTAAAAAAAATGAATTTAAGCCTCACCTCAAAAAGTACTGGAAAATCCCGCCAAAAGGGAATGCAGCCTTTGTAGCTGCGATGGAGGATGTTATGGAGGTGTACCACCGCCATATGATCCTGAATATCCGGTAGTTTGTATGGATGAGTCCAGTAAGCAATTGATCGGTGAAGTTAGCACGCCAATTCCTTGCAAACCTGGACAACCGCTGCGTATCGATGATGAATATGTAAGAAAAGGTGTGGTGCAAATATTTATGGAAGTAGAACCGTTGGCCGGCAAACGACATGTAGCCATTACCGAACGCCGTACCCGAAAAGATTGGGCAGAACAGATCAAGCAGATGCTTGATGACCGATACCCCGAGGCAATTAAAGTGCGCTTGGTTATGGATAATTTGAATACTCATAATATAGCTTCGCTTTATGAAACATTCGATCCCTGTGAAGCAAGGCGATTAGCAGAACGTCTAGAAATTCATTACACACCGAAACACGGAAGTTGGCTAAACATGGCAGAAATTGAACTCAGTGTTTTAAAAGGCCAATGCCTTGACCGCCGTATTGCAGAAATGGCCATCATGCAGAAAGAAGTTGCAACCTGGGAGGATGACCGAAATAACGGATTGAGAACGATTGACTGGCAGTTTACGACATCTGATGCACGGATAAAATTGAAACGTTTATATCCGAATTTATAAATGTTAGATGGCACTAGTATCCTAGACACTTGTTTCCTTCATAGCATGTTTTTTCTCACTTCAAATGAACCTGTTAATTCATTTTAAAGTTATGACATTATCGTTATTTATATAACACACCTGTTTTTAATGTATTATCCACTGCCGGAGGTCAACCCTCATGTGTCGATTTGCTGCCTATTTAGGTTCCGAAATATTCATTTCTTCACTTGTTACAGAACCAAGCCACTCGATAATACACCAGAGTTATCATGCCAAAGAAAGAATAGAGCCCCTTAATGGAGACGGCTTTGGTATCGGCTGGTATGCACCCCAATTCTGTAGCACTCCAGCACTTTTTAAGGAAGTCTCTCCTGCCTGGAGTAATCAGAATTTAAAAGATATTGCCAGGGTAACGAAAAGCAGCTGTATTTTTGCGCACGTTCGTGCAGCAACAATCGGTGGACAGTCAACCAGGGCAAATTGTCATCCATTTTCTTGGAAGAAGTATCTCTTTATGCATAACGGTACAGTCTTTGGCTTCGAGAAGATACGGAGGTTGCTGCGGAGGGGTTTATCAGATGAAGCATATAATTTGATCAAAGGAAATACCGATACTGAGCATATATTCGCTCTTTTTATTGATTTGATTAAGCCGTTAAAAAGCCCTACAGCAGAACAACTTGCAAATGCTCTTATGGGCGCTATACGTAAAATTGAAACCCTTAAAGATCAAGTGGGTTTGGAAACTCCATCGAGCTTGAACTTGGTTATCTCCGATGGTCAAAGTATGGTAGCAACTCGATACGTCAGTAGTGGAGAGGGGGCTAACAGTCTATATATATTGACTGGTAGCCAGTTGAGTTGCGAAGATGGTCAGTGTAGTATGGATGAAGGAAGTAATGCTGTACTTGTTGTTTCCGAGCCATTGAGTAATTCTCCGAGGTGGCAGAAAATTGGTAACAATCATCTCATTACTGTTGACCGGGATAGAAATATCTCAGTCCAATCAATGTAGGAGCCAATATGCGACAAGAATTTCTTATTTTTTCAGCTGTTGCTGTTTTACTTTGTGTCGCTTTGGGAATGGTTCTGCAACAATTTTTCTGGGTGCTCTTACCTCTTTTGGGTCTTATTGGAGTCGGCATTTACGACATGGTCCAAAAGAAACACACCATATGGCGAAATTTCCCTCTGGTCGGTCGAGGCAGGATGTTGGTGGAGATTCTTCGACCTCCCTTTCAACAATACTTTATTGAATCTGAAACTGATGGCCGACCTGTTAATCGGATGTTTAGAAGTGTTGTTTACCAGCGAGCTAAGCATGAACTCGATACGAATCCCTTTGGAACCAAAGTAGATGTATATCGTATCGGCTACGAATGGATGGATCACTCACTTTCGGCACTTCACTACAAGAAAAAAGAGCCCAATCTAAGGGTAAAAGTTGGAGGCCCTCGTTGCACCCAGCCATATGATGCGAGTTTGTTGAATATTTCTGCAATGAGCTTTGGTGCATTAAGCAATAATGCGATAGAAGCGCTCAACGGCGGGGCAAAAAAAGGCAACTTTGCCCATAACACTGGAGAAGGCGGGCTCAGCTCATATCATTTGAAACATGGAGGCGATATCATCTGGCAGATCGGAACCGGCTATTTTGGTTGCCGCGTACAGGATGGTTCATTTTCTGAGGAACTCTTTCAAGAGAAGAGTTCTCTTGATGCTGTCAAGATGATTGAAATTAAACTTTCCCAGGGAGCGAAGCCGGGACACGGGGGCATCCTGCCGGCAGAAAAAAACACCGAGGAGATTGCTGAGATTCGAGGAGTTGAAGCTGATACCCAGATTGATTCACCTCCCACTCATAAAGCTTTTTCTACTCCTGTTGAGCTCATGGAATTTATCAAGAAACTCCGTGATTTATCTGGAGGGAAACCTGTCGGATTTAAGCTTTGTGTTGGTAGAAAAAGTGAGGTTGTCGCCATATGCAAAGCGATGGTTGTGACAGACATAAAGCCTGATTTTATCACCGTGGACGGAGGGGAAGGTGGTACCGGAGCAGCTCCTCTTGAGTATTCCAATTCGGTTGGTATGCCGTTAAGGGAGGCGCTCGCCTTTGTTATCGACTGTTTGATAGGTTTTAACCTGAAAAAAGATATTCGAGTTGCCGCAAGCGGGATGATGTTTTCCGGATTTCACTTGATAAAGAACTTGGCACTGGGTGCAGACTTTTGCTATTCGGCCCGGGGGATGATGTTAGCGCTGGGATGTATACAGTCTCTTGAATGTAATACCAATCGTTGTCCCACTGGGATAACTACACAGAATCCAAATCTAATAAAAGGACTCGTTGTCGATGACAAGATTTCGAGGGTAGCAAGGTATCATAATCAGACGATTAACAGTGTTGGTGAGCTTCTTGCCGCTGCTGGTCTTGAGCGTGCAGATCAACTCAATCGCTCTCACATTAATCGAAGAGTCAATGCGACAATGACTCAGCGTTATGATGAAATTTTTTCATATCTTGCTGTTGGTAGTTTATTGAAAGAACCCTTTCCCCACGAATTTGCTCACTTTATGGCCGAGTCCTCTGAGAAGTGTTTTTCGCCCGATCATTGTATCGTAAGTTTTGGTGACTCCATGGGACAGGTTCAGGGCGTATAACATATTGAATTTCAAATTATTTCTCTCTTATTAGGAGGTGAAGCTGGAGGGGCAGAATATTGTTTAGTGAACAATGTCAGAAATGCGACAAATGACATGACGACCTGAATATCTAAAACCTGAACAGGTCGCCAAATGTTCAGGGAGACTATCTTTTAATCAAAACTATGAACCAATATGTAATCACTGTCAGCTGCACCACTATGACAGTCAATACATCCCGAAGGTTTCCCTGATTTAGCAATTCTTCCATTAGTTCCGTATTTCACCCAAAACCAGTCGCCAGCATCAGGATTATAACCCTTAACTTTGTACATTACGGTAAGAGCTTTAAGTTTTTTATCTTTCCCGATATTCTCTTTAACTAAAATTGTTCCATTGTTGACAGGTGCATGAGTAGACGTCAGCCCCGGTTCGTTGACAAATACTTTGTGTAAAGGAGCATGAGGAGCATCACCTTCTTGAAGGCCTTGGTGATCAGGCCAGAATCCCCATGAGGTATATGGCGATGTCTCTGATATATATTTCCACAGAGCAGTAGCGTCAGGCCCTGGCATTTCCGCAAAAGCTAACGAAGCTATTCCCAAAGAGACGAAAAAAACTGCTGCCATCCGAATTTGCTTTTTCATTTTATCCTCCTAAAGCTGAATTGGTTATACCTGCTCCACCTGATAGGTCCACCCTTGGCTGTTTCAATAATGTCAAAGATTAATTCCTGATCACTGTTGAGAAAAAGTAGCAATTCTTTTTCATCAGTTTGACCAATTGATGTTAGTGCCACTAAGTAGTACCATCTATTTTATGGATCGGCAAATGGTTAGTTCCATTTATACAAACCTGCAGCTCAAGGCTATTCCTGTACATGTAATTAAGAAGTCACTCCTAAAACCTAGCAACATAAAAACCTCTTTTTGACCTTTAGAAAATCAAGATTAGCCTGACAGGAAAAACGCAGTTTGAAACCCGAGATGTTTCCAGATTATCAACCGAGTTAATTGCTCCATTCATCCAGCATCTGATGACAGCTGCTACTTTCGTATCAAGATTGAGTAAGAAGCTGTAGACAGGCAAAATGAATCTCAAGGAGATTGGCTTTCACCTCATGTGGATATTACTACTGAAGCTCAGATCTCAAAGTC
>CAXMTO010000411.1:0-12385 GCA_964196355.1 uncultured Myxococcota bacterium | reverse complement strand
GGGAACTACAGACTTCGAATCCGGGTGTCGGGGGTTCGAATCCCTCCGGGTGTACCAATAGTTTCAATCACCTAACTCTCCTTGAACCAGATGCCTTTTTGTTTACATGTCGTTTTGTACAACCCCTGTACAACCTTTTCTTTTTCTCCCCCCCCGATTCTTGGCTAGAGTCAAGCAGTGGTCACCCTCTGTTTCCCTGCCCCATCCAAACGTTCATACCACTGTTCAACTTCGGGATATACATAGTCTCCAACCGTGTTAATTCACTCCCTTCACCGGTACTAGTAAACTCGTGAACGTTGCATTTACAATCTACTGCAGCACAGTTGTAGAACCTCTCTGTTACCATTGTATTCCTCCTGGCCTTCTGTCATTGATGTTTTGGTAACACCTCTTACTTTAAAAACATACGATACACTTTTATTATATTTGATAGTGGAGGAACAAAATGGCGTTATTTCTTGTTCAACACGGTATCAGTGCAACCAAAGATGTTGATTCTGAAAGAGGTCTTTCCGGTCAGGGAAGAGTTGAAACTGAGCGAATTGCTCAAGTGGCCAATGGCTATAGTATACGAGTCGAAAAGATAGTTCACTCGGGTAAAAAACGAGCTGAGCAAACCGCAACTGTCTATCACGATACCCTGTCTGTAAAAGCTCCTCTAGAATTTATCTCCGGCATAAATCCTATGGATGATGTTCAGGCTTTTACGAAGAGCATAAATCCAGAGATGGACTTGATGGTAGTTGGCCATATGCCATTTATGCAGCGCTTTGTTTCCTACTTGACCACGGGGTCCGAAGAAATCCGAGTCTATCAGTTTCAAAACTCTGGGATTGTCTGTCTTGATAAAAGTGAAGGTACTGATGGCAAGTTCGACTGGTATATCAAATGGACGCTTAATCCAAATATTTCTTGATACCCGGTAGTATTGATAAATAAGTGCATACCCCTGGACTTCCTCACGCCCATACTGTCGAGCTCCTGGCTCCACCTGATAGTAAATACCTTCTGATAGCTCTGGAAAATCTTTGCAGATCCCGGCGAGTTTACGCTCATTGAATCCCTGGCGGAACGTTTCAGAAACCTTTGGGGAACACTTCGAGAGGGTTCGCCGAGTGTTTAAATAGGAGTTTGATTCAACCTTCCGGGTACTCTATATTTCGACCTGGTGGCATTATAATCAACCACAAGCAGAGAACAACCTGAAAGGCAATTTGAAGGATTTTGCTGACCTACCACGCACACCACTTTTACAGAAGTTTATCGACAACTTAGGGCACCTAGCAACACCCCTGCACAACACCTTCAGGACATATTGTCCAACTAGTAAGCAACTAGACGCTGACTCATATCGAATACAAGAACAAGAGAGTATTCCCGCTTTTTGGAAAAGCGATTCTCTCTCTGTTGATTCTAAAAAAACCGGTTGAAGAAGAAAAAGCCGAGGTCGCCTTTTATCTTTCGAGGAAAAATAAAAAATTAAAAGGTAAGGTTTTGGAGCGTTTTGACCTTTTTGGGAAAACGTTCAAATTACCCGAAGGAAAAGCTGAAGCGGCAGACGTGTTTTTGTCCGTTTATTCTGATCCTGTTTGTATGGCGATGATCAAGGGTGCCGAAATAGAAGCCAGGAAGAGATCCTTTACAATTTCGAGATGGTCTTGAATATTTTTTAATTTGAGACTTAGATTTCAAGTTAGGATATAGTGGAAATAAGTTTAACCAAAATCAGTGTGAAGCACATAACGAGGTGCAGCACATCACTCACTACGTTCTCTGGAAGCACGCGGCTTGCGCCTGTGTGCCAGGCGTTAGGCTGGCAACAACATAAGCCGACGGGAATAATTTCAGAATTGTAGGAGGATACACCATTGGGAACGAGGATTAGTCATCAAAATGGGAGTGTATTATGCCGGGAGTAGAAGGACGGGTGACGCTGGTAACGGGTGCGGGCCGTGGAATCGGGCGGGTGGCGGCTGATCTGCTGGCCTTGCGCGGTGCACGGGTGATGGCCGTTGCACGCAGTGAGAATGAGTTGCAGTTGCTGGGTCTGGAATACGTTGTGGCGGATTTGGGTACACCTGAAGGTTGTAGACTTGCGGTGGAGGAAACACAGAATCGTCTGGGGCCGATTGCAATCCTAGTGTGTAATCACGGTATTGGTTCGGCCCATAATAGGGTGATCTGGGAGCAGGAACCGGAAGTCTGGCGCGAAACAATGAGCATCAACCTGGATGGCCCTTATTATCTGTCACAGCTAGTTATCAAAGATATGATTGAACAGGCTTACGGTAGGCTTGTGTTCACGAGTTCAACAGCTGGGCAGGTGGCGGAATACGCCGGCAGCGCCTACAACAGTTCAAAACACGGTCTTCTTGGTCTTATGCGATCGGTTGCCCAGGATGCCGGGCCGCATAGCGTGACTTCTAACGCGGTGCTGCCCGGCTGGGTACGAACACCAATGGCTGAGACTTCGGCCAAAGTCGAAGCCGAGCAGCGTGGTGTCACCCCGGACAAGGTGTGGGCGGAAAGAGCTGCACATTACCCAGCGGGCCGGGTGGTGACACCCGAAGAAGTGGCCGAGGTGATCGCCTTCCTAGCATCCGAAGAATCCAGTGGCGTCAACGGGGAGGCTATAACCGTAGCCCTTGGAGGAATATGGTGAAAATAAAATCGGCGGATGGGCGGCCCGATGAACTTGAATGCTCCAAGTCAAGATACCTCCAATAGATTAGTGATCCACGTTGGTCATTCTTTGAAAAAGATACTCTTACTAAGAGTATTTACGTGTAAACACTTTACGGTCACCATATTTCCACTCAGCCTGTCCTGGTGTACAGGAGGTATATTGACAAATATTTGGGGTCATGAACGATTTGCCTATTTTTTTGCATTCACTCTTACCCATATGATGTATTCCCACTGAACACAATACAGTGGTTCTTCAACATTCTTTTTCATATCTTTCGCAACCAATTCTTGTAATTGAAAGTAGTTCTCCTTGTTCACACTGGCAATGGAGAACAAATTCTTCGGGAATTTGTTTCGGTAGTTCTTCCGTAAATATCCCATCATCTTGTTATCTATGGCTGGGTGAAGAAACGGAACAATCTTTTCAGCTAGCATAGTTTCTGGTAGGTTGCAGTAGAACATCACCACCCTGAGAACTACATTCAAAGTTTTAGCAACCTGCCCATAGGAGGCAAGGGATTCCTTCGATTGCTTTCTGGACCTAATATTGCGCATGCCCCACGCACAAAATTCATCATGATAAGTTTCAAACTCATCTGAGTTATTAACGTTAATTTATTTATTGAGTAGTTGATGGACCTGAGTAAGAAACCGCTCTTTGGTGCCAGCCTCAAAAATTCTTCCCATTGAGGCGAAGTCTAGGGCCATATTCGAAATAGCGATCAATTTTGTCTCAGAACTCTGACCGAGAGGTTGGTTATCGAACATTATTTTCGACTTTGTTGAACACGTTTCTCTTCTCTAACTGCGTACAAACTAGCTTTGATTATCTCCGTTTGATTAAATTGTCTGCAGTAGAGGCTGACTAATGAAATAGAGACCTAGTACCCCAATGCAAACTCCAGCCAGTTTGCGAAAAACAGTACTCCCTTGCTGCCAGGAGCTATTATCCAGGAATCGTTTTACCAAAGCACTTGAACTACCTGCAATAACTATAGGTATGCAGTGGCCGATACCGAACAGCACGATAAACACCACCCCGGTTAAAATTTCATTTTGAATCGTGATAATAGCAAGAATAGGGGCAATAAAACCAAAAGTACATGAACCGGAGAGAATGCCATATGCCAAGCCCAGGGAAAAAGCACCTGCTAATCCCTTAATCTGGATTTTCGCCATTAGACTTCCAGGCATTGAACAACTGACAACACCCAGGAAATCAAGCGCAACCAACATAAGAAATGAACCGACTGCAATACTCATGTATGGCCCGACATCACCCAGCATCCGACCAAGCAATGAACATGTAATGCCAATCGTGGCTATTGTTATAAATAAACCAAATGTAAAGAGAATCGCATATAGAGCGGCCTTACGACCAACGACCAACTGATTTTGCCCAGCAACGTAACTGACAATAAGTGGAATCGAGGCTAAATGACAAGGGCTGAACAGAACACTGACCATCCCCCAAAGAAAACAACCAAGTCCCCCTAAGAGGAAACCTTGGCTCATCCATTCATTTATCGTTAGAAAAAACTGGCCCATTTATTATTTGACGCCAAGTTTTTCGAACATGGCCACGATTGATTTTTTATCCATAAACCCCTCATGTCGCCCGACTTCTTTTCCCTCGGTATCATAAAATACCTGGGTAGGAATGGTCCTGATCGAGAATTTTTTAGCTTCTTCTGGTCTTTCCCAGACGTCAATAAATGTTACTACCGCACGTCCTTTATATTCCTTCTGAAGTGCTTCAATTATTGGAGCCATCATTTTGCAGGGAATACATTTCTTGGCACCTAGGTCGACCATGTTAACCATACCGACATAAGGCAGCACTGCTTGTGGCTCAGAATCCTCGGCTGATGCCGTACACGGCAACAACAAACATACCGCCAGAGCCAGAAGAAATTTGATGTTTTGTATTTTTCCTAATTTCAACATTAAGCCTCTTAAAAAAATGTTTTACGTAATGATTTAGGATCACGACTGTTTTGTTTCATAATTCAGCACTCAACATATTTCCATTACATCTTGACACCCAGAACCAGGAATTGAGCCACAACATCCTAACTCACTATTGACTACAGCCTTTTCATATGCCGATCAAGTTATTTCTTTTACTAATGGGGTGTTAAAACAGCAAAGTGGTGGTCTAAAAAGCCAGACCACTTCTGAATGATTCTTGTATTGCACCCTTTTGCTGTCTGATGCTTATCATTTAGAATGATAAGGTAAATGTGCTCCCAATATACGCCTTGACGCCTTCTGACTAATACCAGGTAAGCCATTAAAAAAACATTATATGGTGTTCACCTTTTTTCCCCGCCAATTCCATAGTTAATACCTTAGAAAGATAGACCAATATTGTCAGGTATACCACATTGTGGAGGTGTATATAATTTCGTAAACATAGGTATATATACCTATTTACATTTAAGCATTATTGTGATGTAATTGGAGTAACAACAATCCAATATGAGATAAAGCCAAACCTGCCGAAAGACAGGGACGGAAAGCCACGGATCTGAGAAGAGAAAGCCGAGCTGCCTATAGATGAGGTAGTTCGGCTTTTTTGGTTCTTTTCAGCAAAATATATCCAAACACTTATCAACCTATCGGTATTTCATTAACTATCATTAGCATTTTAACGTATTAGGGGGGCCCTGTTCAAACTAATAGCTTAAAGGGATGAGGTGAAATAGAAACCGGAAACGGCGAGAACAGAAAGGCCATTGTGAAACTGCTTGTTTGCCATAGATACCAAATTTGCCTAAAGCCATTTAATCGCAAAAACCAACCTCTGAGCATAACTTACGCTGACATTATCGGGTATGTGGTTTCTAAAATGAAGGAATATTAGGCTACGCGCTTTGGGTAGGCAGCAAGGTGAGATAAACAAAGGAGGAATAGAATGCTTGGATTAGACGCAAGTTTGGTTGTTGGTTTCATACTCCTCGTTGTGGCTTTTTTCTGGTTGGTAGGAAGATCGTCAAATGTTAAACTTAAAAAAACACCCCGTACAAAAAAAGACCCAAGGAGCGAGGCAGAAGAGATTGCCTCAAAAACCATGACAATCAAACAGTTTCGGGCTCTGGAAAGACGGATAGAGAGAGCTGAAGAGAAAATGGTTGAAGTCGAGTCTGAAACAGCATACGAAAGCATTAGATACAGACATGATGTTCTTCAAAAAGCCATGAGCATTGCCGAAAACAGAACCTTGCGGTTGGGTTGATTCACCCAATCTCAGCCCCGAAATGACAAGGAAGCAGACAAAACACGCTTATAAATTTCACGCACACTCAGAATATGAAGATTTCAAAAACGATTTCCCAGATGAGTGGCACGAGGTGACAGGCTATTATGAAAAAGGAGAAGAATTCTCTTCGGCAGACATTTGAAGCCTAAAGTTTATAAAATGTTTATTGTGATTGCAGAAGAGGTTTGAGAGTAGAACAAACATTCGGTCAAAAGATGTTTTCAGATTAATATTCCAATAAATCCATTGTGCACGCAAGAGCCGGACATGTCCATTAGATGGTGATCGTTATTATTGGTACTCATTCCTATCACAAGGGGAAGTTCAAATGAAAATAAAGGAAATAAAGGCGCTGGGATTAAGACATGGAACACCGGAAGGCGGGTGGTCCAATGAATTGACCCAGGAAGACTGTGTTCACACACTGATTGCGGTTTCGACCGATGACGGTTTAACCGGGTTTGGCAGCGTCTTCACGAATGACGACCTGGTCAAATCCGCGCTGGAAGTTATGAAAGATCTGTATCTGGGTGAAAATGCCTTAGAGCCGGAACGGGTTAGCGAAAAGCTGCACCAGCACACCTTTTGGCTCGGGCGCGGCGGTTCGCTCACCCATACCATCAGCGGCATCGACATTGCGCTTTGGGACATTCTTGGCAAAGCTACCGGACAGCCTGTGGGACGGTTATTGGGGGGACGCTACCGCGAACGTGTAAAGCCATACGCTTCGCTATTGATGCGCAAACCGCAAGAAATGGGCGAAGTCCTCAGTGCGGTCAAGGCCCAAGGCTTTAGAGCCTTCAAAATCGGCTGGGGTCCCTTTGGCCGTGTGAACGCCACTATTGATGAGGCCATCGTCAGGAGTGCACGCGAAGCAATAGGCCCAGATTCCTTATTGATGGTAGATGCAGGAGGTAGCGACGCATTCTGGCATAATGGATATAAGTGGGCTTTGCGCACTGCCGAAATGCTGGATAACTATGATGTTGCCTGGTTTGAAGAGCCGCTTGCACCCGACGCAATAGAGGATTATATTCATTTGCGCCGCCAGTCACCGGTGCCCATTAGCGGAGGTGAGGTTCTGACCAGACGCCAGTCTTTTTATCCCTGGTTAAGTCGGGGCGCCTTCGACATCGTTCAGCCAGATGTAACCAAGGTTGGCGGTATCAGCGAAGAGCGGCGTATCGGCTGGATGGCTCGGGAGAATGGAATACGTTTTATTCCCCACGGCTGGAACACGGTTATTGGTCTGGCCGCTGATCTCCAACTGTCTTCTGCGTTTTCCGATACGGACCTGGTCGAATACTTAACCGGTTCACCCTATGTGGATGAGATCGGTACCTCAAAGTGGTCTCTGGATGAAGACGGGATGCTTCCCATTCCGGATAGCCCTGGCCTGGGAATCGAGCTGGATCCGGATGCTCTGGCCAAATATAGCCGGGGGGAAGCTTTTCTGTGATTGCATCACTTAAAAGCCGGTATTGGAGCGGCAATCTATCAGATGCCGAAGCCGCCAGCGGACAAAAGAGATGTCACTCTTGTGTACCGTGAATGATTATCATCAGAATGGGAGGAAACATGATCGCACTTAAAATTGGACAGCAAGCACCAGATTTTAGTCTGAAGAGCCATATCGGGGAGTTGATTACCCTAAGTGGGTATCTGGGAAAGAACGTTGTTCTTGCCTTCTTCCCCTTGGCATGGACAGCAACTTGAACAAACCAAATTCCTTCCTACCAAAGACTTTTGGGCAGGTTTGAAGGGATGCAGACTCAGGTGCTGGGTCTTAGTGTTGACAGTATTCCATGTCTGAAGGCATGGGCGGATAATCTAGGCGGAATTACTTACCCACTTCTCAGTGATTTTTTTCCTCAAGGCAGGATAGCTGAAATGTACGGGGTTTTGGGGCCGGAGGGGAAATCCAAACGTGCTATTGTTGTAATTGACAAGCAGGGTCTCATCCGTTACTTGGATGTGCATACCACTGCCGGGCCACCAGATAATGACATACTACTGCAGGTATTAATGGATGTCGACAATACCACTGTCAAAGGGTAATTCGTCCTACTGAAAAATGGGAAAATCAGGGTGCCAGCTTTGCATCAAGTTCTGCAGGAAGAGTGCCGTGAAAACCTACATGCAAAATGTAATCGTTGTAGAGTAAGGAGGTAACTCGAACAACCCTTCCTGCAGTGCTGAAGCTTATCTCTTTTCCTTTTGGGCCGAAGGCAAAAGCAAGAGAAAATGACCTGGTCAGCAGTTGTTTAACAATAGCCTTTTTATTACATTGGATGGAAAAAGAAGTACCAGATCGGGAAATCTCTTCTAACTCTCCATTGAAGGTTGCTTTCATTTTTTGTCCGCTATTATCGAGTAAAATCGCCTTCACTCTCCCTTGAACAGGGTATCGTGGATGTGCGTGGTTTTCCTGCTCCTTTCTTTCCAAAATCTGGTCTACCCTGCCATATTTATGGCAATATTCCAAAATCCTACTCTGCAACCCAGGGTGTTTTTCTTCCCAACTCTCAGTTTTCTGGCCCTCCAGACATCTTAACTGAACTTCAGTTTTGGTTATCGCTGTAGCCGAACAAAGAGCAATGGTGGCAAAGGTATATTCCCCAAGAATATCACCTCGTCCAAGTTGAGCAAACACCTTTAATTTGTCTCCCTGTTCGGGGAGACCTATTGTTACTCTGCCTTTCTCAATAAAAAACAGTCTGTTATTGAGAGAACCGTATTTAAGCAACACCTTTCCTTCTGGAAGGGTGTATTTTTTCATGCTGTGAAAAAGACAATTCCGTTCTTCGACCGTCAGTTGCTCATAAAGTTCGGGCCAGATTGCGAGGTGATCTTTGTCGATTGCAGCTGACATTCCGTCTTCGATCATCTCGGCAGTTTTAATCGCCTCGCTGATGGCCACCGGATCTGTTTCGATAAGTTTATCACGAAGCCTTTCAGCCGCCTGGAAATCCCCAGCATCAACTGCCAGCCTGATCTTATTGTGAAGTTCTTTAATTGTGTAAGACGGTGCTCTCCCTGTTGAACGATCAGATTGGTGTGGCTGTGATGACATGACTACCTCCATTGCAGAATGATATCCAGCAGACGAAAGTTACGAGTAAGATGTAAATCTATAATAATCAATTATAGATTCTAACACCTGTAAACGGTAAAAAGCCAGCACCCTTTTCAGTACCCGCTTGAGGGGTATAAGTAACTTTTGACCAGGAATCGTCCGACTCTTCCCCCTCTCAGCATCACCAAAGTGCTTACTTCACTGATCGACTTTTGGGTATTTCGAAGCCGAAAAATATTCTGATGGTAAAAATCACATCACAAGTTTGCCATCTTTCCAATTACCTACGAGCTTATGGCCACCAGTTGAGATTAAGGCTCCGTCGCCATCTCTTTTGTTATTTTTAAATTGACCAACATATTTGTTCCCATCAGGATACGTTGTAGTCCCCTGGCCATCCTTTTGGTCGTCTTTCCATTGACCGGCATATTCGGAGCCACCAGCTAGTGCTTCAGTTCCCTGCCCATTCCTTTTGTTATCCTTCCATTGCCCAACATACATATCACCATTAGCGTAAACCAGAGTTCCTGTGCCATCCTTTTTGTTGTCTTTCCAATCACCAAAATATATGTCACCACTGGCATACGTATACCTTCCCTGACCATCGATGATGCCATCCTTAAATTGCCCATTATATTTTTCGCCATTAACATAAACCTTGGTCCCCTGGCCATTCCTGCAATCCCCTGAGATACAATCTTTTTGCCTCACAGAAACAGGATTCTCCTGCTTCGCACACCCAGGAACCAAAATTAAAGAAAATAATAAGACAAGGCAAATTTTGTTCATACTGTGTTTCCTCCATCGTTCAAAAGGAATAAGACAACCATAGAAAAAGTCATACTTACAAACTGTTAGAACACCTACATTCTCATTTTTTTCTTTAACAAGCAACGAAAAACAAGAAACCGAGGAATGTCGGTTGAAATTATGTTGCTAGCGGGCTCGTAATCTTGGAGAATATAGGGATAATAGTTGTTTCCATACCATCGTTTGAATAATATAATGAATGTGCTAAGATAAATGGGGTTTCATTGAAAAAACAATTCTTAATCACTATCACCTACTTACCAACTGAAGAGTGACTATGAAGGGAAGTCTTCTTTTTTGCTTTTTTATAATTTTCCTTGTTGAGCCAGCAGTATCAGCAACATCAGAATTAAATTGGATTGGTCACTGGAAAGGAGAAGGAAAACGTGAACAACTTTTAAAAGAGGTAAAAAAAGAATTCGGTTTTCTTTATCCTGATGTAAATGTGGCTATGACCTTTAACAAGGATCTGGCTGCGAAAGGGACGAATTATAAGTGGAAGGTCGCCCAAACTATTGTTGATATGATACAGTCTGGTGAGATCAGGTACGATGTGGTCTTTTTAGGCGTAGCAGTTTACAACCATGTTGCAGATCTACTCAATGACCCGTACTGGGGGGAAAAGCATCTTGTCGATTTTTCGGAAGTTGATGGGTTTCTGCAATCACAAAAACCATTTATCCTTAAGATTCCACACTATAGAAAACAAACCGGGGGGATTTTTGTAGGCCCTTTCATCGAAGGTTTCATCGCTTGTCCCTGGTATAATACCAAAGTGGCGGAAAAAATCGGCGTCACCATCCTGGAAAGAGATATGGATATTGATACTTTTCTTTCCTATGCCCAAAAACTCCATGAATACAATAAAGCAAATGGTTCATCTATTTCCTTTTTTTCCATGTGTTCATTTAACCGTATTGAATCCCTATTTGAGTACATTTTTCGCAGCCAATTTGAAGATCCGCAATTAGCCATTACTGAAGAGTACAGTAGCACGAAAAAAGATGCCTTTCTGAAAAGTTTACTCATTTTTGAACAACTGAGTAAATATCAGCCGATCTTTAATCCAGATTGGGAAGAGCTTGCCTGGAGCGACTGGGAAAAACAATTCCTGAACGGTTCAAGCCTTTTCATTATCACTGGTACATATATGTATAACAGCTTATTCTCTCTGGATCCTGAAAAAGCCTTAGATGTCATCCCTATTCAACCTCCTCATGTAAAACAGAATAATGGCATGGTTGGAGATTATATGAATGTTTTTGCTGTTATGAAGAATGCCCCGAATAAAGAAAATGCTATCAACTTACTTAAATTATGGTCTGAGCCTAAAATAGGTGAAAAATGGATAAATTACACGAGGAATCCAACTGGCATCAAAGGGCATCTCAATGATGCTGCGGGGTTTAAAGCTGGCTCTGATCCCTACAGTGCATTTATTCACGATATGAGCGAAAAATACGGTCACCTGCCAACAAGAAATTTTAGAAAACCAACATTTATTTTTGGCAAAGATTTTCCTCTGTCAGCAAATGCGTTCAGGACAAATTTGACCAGGATTTTAGAAGGAAAACTCACCGCCAAAAAATTTTATTCCGATATAACAGCATTGATGGCAGATTATCATAGCAACTTGAATACTCCCTGACTCAATGGGGGGCGGTAAAACAATGCTAAAGTTAATTCTTCAGAGTATTCCTCTGAAAATATGTTTGTCAATCTTACTTATCGAAACCTTGTTTCTGGCTGTGATAGGTGTTTTTTATACCGGTAGATTCAATAAAGAAATTGATAAGGCGGTCACTGACAAATTATTACTTCCGGCTGTTTTGATGTCTGAGAGGGCATTGAATTACTCAGCGGCGACCAATCTTGCTGTTATGTCAGAGCTTGTTCAGGAAGATGTGGTCGACTGTTTTATTTCAAAGGCAGATGGAACAATTTACTATACCCATGACCCCAGTTTGGAAGGGAAAATGAACAGTACGCTGTTTGCGCAGCAGGTTCCTTCGTTTCAAGGAAACGTTGAACCTAATGCCAAGATTTCTAGCTCCATCTCTTCTTCTGGCACCCATTATCTGGCGACTCTCAGTCCTTTGATGAATAATAGTGCTATTCTTGGGACCTTATACATTCGAATTAATGCAGACAGCATTTTCTCCAAGAAAGAGTCTGTTCTCCGTTTATTTTGGTTTGGTGCAATTCTCACCATTTTTTTCACAACTCTTTTTGAAGCTTATTGGGTCTACAGAATTATCGTTCCACGGATAAAAAGAACTTCATATGTTTTAAGAAAAGTAGAAAATTATGACCTGACTGTCCGTGTAAAAGATTATGGTGCAGAAGACCAGCTCGGCACTTTGATGCGACAAGTTGATAGAGTGATTGACAAGTTACAGACTCAATTCCATCAACTGCTCCATGCCGAAAAACTATCCACTATAGGCAATCTATCCGCCTCTATTGCCCATGAGTTCAACAATCCGCTCTATGGTATCATGACCGTGATTGAAGGCGTTAAACGTACAGCACCCCTCGATGATGAA